>QZKU01000139.1 GCA_003598085.1 Candidatus Abyssobacteria bacterium SURF_5 | reverse complement strand
CGGCTTTTCAAAAAGTACCACCTGCAAATACCGACTTTTTTCTTCGTCTCTCTGCCCTGCGCCGGGAAAATGTCAGTCAAACTGCGGAAGATGGGTTAGTCCTTCCAACACAGCGCCCGCTAGCTTGCCCTCGCCTTCACCCATGGAAAGGAAGCGACTAAGAACGGCTGCCGAAGCGACTTGAGGCGTGAAAGAAGCCAAATCATCTCGCTTCATTCCGCTCAGACCTGCAATCACATACGGAACCTCCCCATCGTACGAAGAGTTGTCGTCGTCCTTTGATATCAGGTCGTATTTGCGACCGACTTTCTTTATGTAATATTTGTTCTCCAGTTCCTTCAAATCGCGAGGATTTGCAAAAAGAAGTGCATGGGCGCCTATTTCCGCGCCTCTTGAAGCAAGAAAGCTGATTTCGTTACTGCACGACATATGAGGCTTGCCGTCAAACAACCTCTCACCGATCCCTCCGATCATCTTGAAGATCAATGATCCGGCTAAAAAGTACGCACTTGTGGCAGCGAACAGAGGAAGCGCCCCCGCCTGGGACAATAGTTGCGAAGCCTCCTCAAAGACTTCTTTCGGAAAGGAATCGTCGATAATCTCGATTGTCACCCAAGTCTCAAAATCCGTTGCAGCCGGAGTATAGAAAACCACCTTTGTGCCAGGCTCCACAGCACTGAATTGAATCTCCGTGAATCGACTGACATCTTTTTTCAGCAAATTGATGGCTCTCGCAACCGCCTCATAGGTATGAGCGGCTTTAACACCGGAAGTCACCAAGACATCAGTTCCTGGCGGAAATCTTTTCGGTAAATTGCCTACATAAATGCGTTCTATTTGGATGCAGAGAGGCTTCCCAATCCCAACCTCTTCCCCTCTCCCCCGCGGAATATCAGCCGAGGCCAAAGTCCCGCTTCTAAAATCCAATTTTGCTTCGTTGCCTGCTGTCATATCTGCGGAAAATTTCCTGACGGTATCTTTGCGAATCGCCCTCAGATCGTCGGCACGAATCAGAAGCTTGCCCGCCCCTATCATTGCCTCCATGGCTGCCCTCCTTGTTTCTTCTCTGTGCACGGTACGTAATAAGCTCAATTTCAGATAATTACTTATCACGTTTATTATCTCATGTCAATATTGCCCTTTTGTATACTTCCTTATTATTTTATTTTTTATCGATGAGATTGAACTTCCATATAGCGGTTTAAAGGACTGGATCGATAGTGATGGAGAATTAAGGTTTGCTATCGGTGATTTCTTGGGAGGCCGTTATGCCGATAAAACAGGAAGAGCCTAAGATAAAGAAGGAGGTAGCGCGGCAGTTGCGGCGACGTGCGGAATGCTTATTGCGCCGACAGCGCGAGAATGCACGCAGCTGTTCCCACAGTCATGTTCGCAAGTTTAATCTAGCCGGTGCGCCTCAGTATTTTCCACCCTTGTTTTGCCGGCCACGGCCACGGCCTTTTTCCTCTTTGAGAAATCGGCCGGTTTCCGTATCATAATATTGCACCGAGATCACCACTCCCGGCTGGCGCTCGTCGTAAACCGCGACAACGAAATCATTGTATTGTGCCGACGGACCGTAAATGAGCCATGCTCCGGGCGGCACTCGCCATTCGAGATCATCGCAATGGCCCGGGGGCGGCTGTTGGCCGGGCGGAAAACCGGGATACCAGATTCTGCATTGGCCGGGCGGCGGCAAATGTCCGGGAGGGATTCCGATCGGCCCGGAATACACTTCGGTCGGCTGGCCGGCAGATATTGTGCCGGCGACACCGACGGACGAACAGCCGTAACTTGACAAGAGTAATCCTCCAATAAGCACAAGCGGCATCAGGGATTTCATGCGTTACTCCTTTCTCGTGTCCAAAAGAGTTCTCTGCCGAATTGATCCACTTGCTCGGCTCCTTTCCTGCGCGCGTGCATCATATTCTATTGCGCCCTGAACGGTCAATCCCTCTGGAAGTTATCAAAGTTGAAGGGGGCCGCCATCAAAAGGAAGAAGATTTGGTTTTCGATATGATCTGCTTCTTCCTTTTGATTAAGCGGCCCGGTCTTTTCCTTACTTTATTCCCCTTCTCTCAACAGGCCTGCTTGGAGAATCTCTTTTTCCGGATTCTGAAAGTGAGAAGGCCGGCGCATATAACTCCCATTAACATCGTCATGAGGAGCCATATGGCGCGAGCGGGAGTTTCAAGTGAGAGTTTACACACCCAGACAATGGGCATCAGTATCGTTCTGGTTACCGCTCGCAACATTTCATGCCGGGCAATCACTTGTGCAATTCCCGGGCTGGTTCTGTAGTAAATTTCAACCAGCTCTTTTCCCAGCACGTTCGGCAAAAGATAGGTATCTCTGAATTGCCTCAAGATCATCACGTCCTTTTCGAGGGCAGAGCCGTACGCGGCCGTGGCAATAAAGCAACTGGCGCTACCACCGCCGCCGCCGCCATATATGACGGAGGCCGTAGCAAGCTGAGCGCCGGTGAAGTGGCTGACAATCAATTCCACCGTCGGCGGACCATTGGGAGCCGGATATGACGCATGATTGATCCTGTTGACGAGCCAATCGTCGCCGCTGTCGGCTGCCTCCCAGCCCGTTACCGCATCGAAGCGCCAAACCTCGAAAGAGGCCGGTTCAGCGCCATCAGGAAGCGGAATGAACAGGCTGAATTCATCATTGAAGAACACACAGGGAGGTTGCAGATTAACAGGCTCCGGCAAGACGGGGGTGACGCTGCCAGGCAGCCCGGGAATATCAGCCGGCGGCCCGAAATATGGCGCAGGCATAATGGAATCCGGATACTGCATGAACACACCCGAATTGGGCCCTTCAAGAAGCGTTACCGTCACGAGATTGCCATCCGCTGACGGATTGGGATCCTCAAAAGACTGAGACGGCAGAGGATCATTCTCGCTTACCCTGAACCGGTACGAGCCGCCTTCGAAGAAAACGGTGTAATTGCCAAAAACATCCGAAGCTTCGACAACAACCTCAATGATCCCGCCGACAGGAAGCCCATCACCATACGCATTTTCAAAATCGGGAACGAAAACAATCCACGCGTCAGTGCAGTCCCCCTCGTCGATTACCTTGAATTTGGTTTCCCCGATCAGGGGCTCGAAGAATTCCTCCCCGCCTGCAATATAGACAGCCGATGCAGTGATTGAAGTTCGGTAGATCTCTTCACAAATATCGAGTCCTGCTCCGTCAACTAATCGAAGGCGAATAGTGGTATCGGGAGGTATGATCACGTCATCATCGATTCCATTTCCCGGGAATGGGAAAAGCGAGTTATCGATGTACGCAGGCGCTATTAAATCATCGCATCCTTCGTCAACCAGGGCATCGCAATCATTGTCGACAAAATCGCCGCAGGCCTCGCTTGCGCCCGGATTGATCAAGGGATCAGTATCGTCGCAATCAATGTCCGAATCATATCCATCATCGTCTGCATCTATCGAGCCGACATCGAGCGTATAGGTGCTTGTCATCGTTTGGCTTTTATTTGATGCGCGGTCGACCGCGATATATTTCAGAACGGTGCTTTTCGCCAAAATTATGGGAGCCGAGAAAACCGCAGAGGAGGTCGTGGGAACGCTTCCATCGGTCGTATAGTAGATCGTGGACGGCTCATTTGCCTCAAGCATCACAGAAACAGACTGGCGGTAGGTTCCGCCGGGAGGGTTGGCCGAGACCGAGGGGGCTGAGAGATCTATAACAGCTGCATCGGAAGCAATAGATAACCCGCTCACATTGCCACACGTGTCAATGGCCGTCAGCTTGTAGTAGTACGTGCTGCCATCGGCAACATTCGAATCAGTCCAGGTTGAGGCCTCAATGAGAGTGGCGGAGATTTTTGTGAACACGCCGTTATAGGTCGTGGATCGATGGACCTCATACCCCTTCGTGTCGGGTGCCCCGGAGGAACTCCAGGATAAATTGACCAGCGGCTGGTTAAGGTACACAGCCGCCTCCGATGCAGAAGCAGAAAAAAGCAGAAGCGGCACTGTAGCAATAAGACAGGTAATGAAATAAAGAACTCCCTTAGTAAGATGCATGACTTTCTCCCAAGTAGTACGTTACGAAGCCCAGCTGTCGCGATTGGCGGGCTGCTCCTCAGCTCGCGCAACCCTTGCCGTGATATGCAATCAGATTCTTTATTACAGGGGACATTTAGAACCTTCTCGCTATTGGACCGAGACTCTTTGCTCGGTCCGAATCAGTTCAGAGTCGGTTCTTCAGGAATGCCGTTTTTTCTTGGAGTGTCTGGAGATGGTGTTCCCGCCAAAGATACGACTCGCCTTGATTCCAGTCCGGTCAGGGTGGATCTCCAGTCCATACGGCACACTATTCCAATTGCTTCAGTAATAGTGAAATCCTGAGAAATCGCCTTTTGGGGGGACGGTGAGATTATTTTCATCGCGTGGGTGTTATAGTAGCGGGACTATATCAGAACAGCGCCAGCGTTGTCAATACCTGGAGAGGACATTTCGGGAGAGAAGAATATTGTGATCCATCGCGCGGATTCTCCTTCCATCTGGTGGTTTCTTATTCGCGCTCTTCGGTCATCGGCCTTTCCGGAAGAAGCTCACGGGCTTCCGCCGATGTAAATCCATTCGATATGTGCGGCGTAATGAAGATAACCAACTCGCGGTCGTCGTGCGCCTGATTCAGGTTGCGGAATGGAATCCCGAGGATCGGAATGTCTGCCAGCACCGGCACTTTTCTCGTTGATTCAAAATCCTCGCGAGTCTTGAGGCCGCCGATAACGATGGTCTGCTTGTCGCGCACCATTACCTTCGTGGTTGCGCGGCTTTGAGCCTTCACCGGCACGCGAATTCGATTGGTGATGACGCCTCCCTCTTCAGGGATAATAGTGGTCTCGAAGAATTCTTCTCGAACCAGTCGCGAGATCTCGGGCTGAATCTCCATCAGGATAAGTCCATCCTCGTTGATGTGCGGGATCGTCTCGAGAATGATGCCGATGTCGAGGAATTCGATCTCAAGCGAGGCCGCGTTCCCGCTCTCATTATAGCGGGTTGTCGCATACGGTTCGAGTGTCGCGACCTCGAAGCGGGCGGGATGGCCATCAAGAACCATGATGCGCGGCCTTGAGAGGGTCCGGGTCGAGCTGTCTTCAATCAGTGCATCGATCGTAGCGCTGAAATCGGAGCCGGGAATCACCTGCGGCGGTGTAACGAGATTCCCGGCAAGATCATAAACACCTGGTATTGTTATCGTCGGCGTTCCGAACGAAACGCTTCCGCTCGATGGCTCAGTCGGCGTCTCCCTGCCTGCATTGACATTTATAACGGCATCATGATCTCCACCGTCATATCCCAGCCGCAGCTCCCACTGAACTCCGAGTTCTTTCAGCTTTGCTGAGGAAACATCCAGGATATCCACCTCGATCAGGACTTGCGGCAGCGGCTTGTCCCAGGTGGGCATAAGGGACTCAACCAGGTCAAGATCGGATTGCACTGCCCTTATGTAGAGCGAGTGCGTCCGCTGATCGGGCAGAACGACTCCGCCTGCGGAACTGAGAATATCCTGAACATTGCCCGCAACTATGAGCGGATCCGCATATTTCAACGTGAGATTGAGCGAAGGCATCTTGACGTCCAGCCGTGTCACCGTATCTTCAATGGCCCGTAAATTCGAAGCGATATCGCGAATCACCACGGAGTTCGTCCGATCATAAACCGTAAGGCTGCCGGCTGAAGTCAACAGGGATTGTATCACCGGCTCAAGTTGACGGACGTTAGCATATTGCGGGCGCACCATAATCGCGGTCGGGTTGTCATCTTGCGCCATCGCAGGCGGCGCAAAAAAGAAAATGAGCAAAATCAGCATTCGACTCCCTGCACGCGCGGAGTCGAATAGGCGGGACCGAGAAAGCAAGCAACGAGAAAAACAAGGCGCATCCATAGACTGTCTCCCCTCCCTCTTTGTCTTCCCCCAGTATGGAGATGCGTGTTTTCGCGAGCGCAACTTGCTGCTATTGAGAAAGGAATCCGGCGGGAGAATCGTGGTCGGCCCTATTCCTCAAGCTTGATTGCTTCATCAATCAGCATAATGGGGATGTCGTCCTTAATGGGGTACATGAGCTTGCAGGCGTCGCAGATCAGGCCGTCCCCTTTTTCGTTCAATCGGATATCACCCTTGCATTTGGGGCAGGCGAGGATCTCCAGGAGCTTCGGGTCTATCATCGTATCACCTCTTTTCCGAGAGCAATTCTTTTGCACTTCTTGAAATTATAAACAGATTTGAGAGCGGGAGTCAAGAATGAGCATGCCGATTCTCAGGAAACATCAATTTCATATGTCTCACGATCTCGTTAGCAAACTCGGAGCATTTCACCAGTTTGGCGCCCTGCATCTGCCGCGCCAGATCATAGGTAACCGTGCCGGCAACAATACTCTTTTCGATACCTTTCACAATCAGATCGGCCGCTGCACGCCAGCCGATATGCCGCAGCATCATTACGCCCGACAGGATAAGCGAACTCGGGTTCACCTTGTCCTGCCCGGCATAGCGGGGCGCTGAGCCATGGGTTGCCTCGAAGACCGCGGCCTCATCGCCGATATTGGCGCCGGGCGCCATCCCCAGCCCGCCTACCTGGGCTGCGGCGGCATCGGAAAAATAATCCCCATTCAGATTCGGCATCGCCAGAACGGAATAGTCTTCAGGCCGTAAGAGAAGCTGCTGAAACATCGCGTCCGCAATGCGGTCTTTAATGATAATTTTTCCGGCTCCCACCTGGGCGTCCACTTCTCGCTCGGCGATCGTATCATCTTCAAACTCCTGCTGTGCGACCGCATATCCCCAATCCCGAAAAGCGCCTTCCGTGTATTTCAGGATGTTGCCCTTGTGAACAAGAGTCACGCTTGGGAGCCGCTCGTCGATTGCGTACTGGATCGCCCGCCGCACGAGCCGCTTCGAGCCGGTGGCGCTCATTGGCTTGATTCCGATGCCGGAATCAGAGCGCAGCGAAATGTCGAACGTTTGCTTCAGAAAATCCATCATTTGCTTGGCGCCGGGCGAAAAGGCGGGCCACTCGATGCCGGCATAGACGTCTTCCGTATTTTCCCGAAAAATAACGATATCAACTTTCTCCGGATGCAACATCGGACTTGGGACGCCGGGGAAATGGCGGACGGGCCTGATACAGGCGTACAAATCCAGTTCCTGGCGCAGCGTCACGTTCAGCGACCTGAATCCGCCGCCAATGGGAGTCGTCAGCGGCCCCTTGATCGCTACGCTGCAATCGCGGATAGCGGTAAGGGTATCGTCCGGCAGGTACTCGCCATATTGGTGAAATGCTTTTTCGCCCGCGAATATCTCAAACCACTGAATCCTCTTAGCCCGCCCGTACGCCAGCTCCACTGCGGCATCAAGGACTCTTCTTGCGGCGGTCCAGATGTCGGGACCGATGCCGTCTCCTTCGATGAAGGGTATGACCGGCTGATCGGGAACAGTCAACTCTCCATCGGCTATGGAGATCTTATCACCGAGCGGCCGTGACATCTTCCTGTATTTGGACATAGTCTACTCTTTTGCCCATCCTCTTGAGCACTCCACCGCTCGCTTCCATCGCCCATACAGCCGCGCTCGCTCGCTTGCATTCATTGCGGGAGTAAATCTGGTTTGCTCGCGCCAGTTGGCGGAGATCTCTGAAAGGTTGTCCCAATACTGAACGGCCAGACCGGCAAGATAGGCCGCGCCGAGGGCGGTGGTCTCGCTTACTTCGGGACGGCTGACCGGTACCCCGAGGATATCGCTCTGGAATTGCATCAGCAGGTTATTGCGAATGGCGCCGCCGTCAACTTTCAGGCTATGAAGCTTACGGCCGGAATCGGCTTCCATACACTCGATAACATCGCGGGTCAAGTACGCCAGGGATTCCAGCGTCGCGCGCGCCAGGTGACCGCTTGTTGATCCGCGGGTGAGACCGACAATTGTGCCTCGGGCGTACATGTCCCAATATGGCGCGCCCAGACCTACGAATGCGGGAACAAAATATACGCCCCCATTGTCGGACACCGTGAGAGCCAGCGACTCGCTCTCGGAGGCGGTGGAGATGATGCCCAGGCCATCCCGCAGCCACTGAATCGCCGCTCCCGCTATGAAGATGCTTCCCTCCAATGCATACTCGACTGCTCCATTGATCCCCCACGCTATCGTCGTGATCAAACCGCATTTGGACGCGACCGGCTTTGCGCCGACATTCATCAGAACGAAACAGCCGGTCCCGTACGTATTCTTTGCGAGGCCGGGCTGGAAGCATGCCTGTCCGAACAACGCCGCCTGTTGATCTCCGGCGATACCGGAAATGGGAATCGCCTCTCCAAAGAATACCGAGGGGTTTGTTTTGCCGTAGATCATGCTCGAAGGAACGACTTCCGGCAGCATGCTCGCCGGAACCGAAAGCTCCTCCAATAATTCGTCGTCCCAGCGAAGCGTATTGATGTTGAACAGCATCGTGCGCGACGCATTGGTATAGTCGGTTACGTGAATACGCCCGCCCGTCAGTTTATAAATCAACCAGGAATCGATGGTTCCAAAAGCGAGATTGCCGCGATTCGCGTTTTCACGCGCATTGGCCACATGTTCAAGAATCCATTTGATCTTGGTTCCCGAAAAATAGGCGTCGATCACCAGTCCCGTCTTCTCGCGCACCGTCTTTTCCAGACCGCGCGCTTTCATATCATCGCAGATGGCCGCGCTTCGGCGGCACTGCCACACGATTGCATTCGAGACCGGCTTGCCCGTTTTCCGGTTCCACACGACCGTCGTCTCGCGCTGATTGGTAATACCAATGGCCGCAATCGCGGACGGCTCGAGCCCTGCCTTCTCGAGGGCCTGTCCGGCCACCTCCAGTTGGCTGGTCCAGATTTCCTCGGGATCGTGCTCAACGTAACCGGGCTGCGGGAAAATCTGCCGGAACTCCTTTGAGGCGGAAGCTATGGGAACACCGGAAAGGTTGAAAACGATTGCCCGCGAACTGGTGGTCCCCTGGTCTAACGCAAGAATATATCGTTCCATTGTATCAACCTTTCGGCAAACCGTTTGCGCTTGCTATAGGAGCCGCACGCCGAACGGGGCGAGCATCGTGTCGAGGAGATTCAGTGGAAGACCCACAACATTATAGTAACAGCCGCACAATTTTTCAACGATTATGCCGCCCGCTCCCTGAATGGCATACGCGCCGGCTTTATCGAGCGGATCGATCATCCCAAGGTACCGCGTAATCTGCTCCTCCGAAAGCGGGCGAAAAGTCACGTCTGTCACCTCGTGCGCCGTCAGGCGCTTGTTATCTTCGATGCGCACGACAGCCAGGCCGCTGTAAACTTGATGCGTCTTTCCAGCGAGCACGCGCAGCATCCGCCGCGCATCTTCAATATCCGCCGGCTTCCCGAAAGCGCGGTCGTTCAGCCAAACCAGAGTGTCGGCTCCGATAATCAATCCTGAGGCCCGCCGCCGGGCCACATCGAGGGCTTTCGCCAACGCGTTACGCTCCACCAAATCACCCGGCGATTCTCCTTCGTGCTCGGCCTCTTCGACGGCACTGGGAACGACCTCAAAAATTATATTCAGCAATTGGAGCAGTTCAAGACGCCTGGGTGAAGCGGAAGCAAGGATGATGGGAGGGTGCACGCCGGTATTTTTCATAAGCGGCGAATCGCGCTGAGGGGTGAGCGCCGAAAGAAGGTTAGGTGGGATGTGCACGAGCAATCGGAGCAGCCGAAGCGCGCAATCGCTTCAGCGCCCGGCAGTTGCTGGACCTGCCGATTTAGGCCGCATTCGGTCGTCATTTCCAAAGGGAACGCCCGCACTCCTTCGATCACGACATCTTTTCGCGTCGTGAGATAGTCGATATGCCAGCGCACGGTTTTCCCTTTTTTCAAGTGTCGCGCAATCCTTCGGGAAAGTCTGCCTCTTGCGCTCCCGCAATAGACATAGCTGCCTTCCTTCAAATGCAATTGTTTGAGGGAGCCGACACGAAGCGAAATGGACGCTGGCAGCTTCAGACAGAGCAGATAATATCCGGCATCGACTTCAGATGCCGGCATTTTCCTCAATGACTTCCGTGCCTTCGGGAGCGTCAAGCTGTAAGTCCTCATCAGCGAGCGGCCGATTTATGCGGATATTGTCGAAGGTTATCTCGGTCGTGTCGCCGGTGATTTCACTGATCAACAATTTGCGCGGCAGATAGTCGGACTGGTCCAGCCACAACGTTACGCTTTTCACCTCGGCCGCAAGCGGTTCGCTCTTCGGAGTCAACTCAACCCGCCGCAGTCCCTCGACATCGACCGGGCCGGAAATGTCGAAATTCGCAGCGAGTTCCTCGGCCGTAGCCTCGAAGGCGAAGAAAAACGGAGCGGCCCCTTTGCCCTGGTTCATGCGGTAGACCTCAATTTGTTCGAGCGAAGGGAAATAGAAAGAAACGGCTTCGCTTGTCACCCGCATCTGCGTCTTGTCCGGCGTTTTATATTTCCAGATCATCTGGTGCGGAGCTTTAAATAAAACCTTTCCGGTCGATGTTTTCTCTTCGCCAAAGAGAGGCAGCGTCTTCTTTTGAATGAAATCGGCGGAAAAGCTTTTTACCTGTTCCCGCTCCGTCTGGAATTTCTCGAGGAACTCCTGCTGAGGTGAGCCGCCGTCCGAATTACCGCTTGAAACAACCACCAGGAATGCCATCTGGATGAAAAAGAGAGCCTTCGCCAGGCGGCTCGGCTGCGCGGCGCCGATAATTCTCAGTCGCGAGATCATTCCGGCAATTGGCATATCACTGCTCCTTCTCATCGGGGAAGAGGATCTCGAGGTCCTTCATTTCCTCCTCGCCGACCTCGGATTTGTCGTCGTCGCCATCGCCATGTTCAATTTCCGGCTCCGCAGACGGCGTGGAGTCCTGCGACCCCTTCAGTTCGTAATCCAGCAGGACCCTCGAATCCTGTGTGTGAACCATTTTCCGATGGGTCTCCAGCAGCGCCATGAATTCAGCGCGGAAGCGCTTGTGCTGGTTCAGAAGCTGGTACGTCTCTTCCTCCAGTTGTTCCTTCCGCTGTTTCGCCTTCTGAATAATGCGCGCGGCGTCCAGTTCCGATTCGCGAATCAGCAGGTTGCTTTTGCGTTCGGCTTCTTCCTTGATCTCCTGTCCGATTTTCTGCGAGGCAATGAGCGTGTTTTTCAGCGTATTCTCCATGTGGCGGTATTCCTCAATCGCCTCCTCCAGTTGCCTGACCTTCTCCTCCATCAGCATGTTTCGGCGGAGTAATTCTTCAAACTCGCCGGCCAGGAACTTGAGAAAATCGTATACTTCCTCCGGTTTGAGCCCTTTCAGCGTCTGCGTGAATTTTTTCTGTAGTATTTCGTTGGGCGTGATGTTTTGATTCAAGTTCTTTTCACCCCCCCAACTCCCGTCCTCGGTTGACCGCACTCTCGATCGCGGCAGCGATTGTTTCTTTGAAACCACGCTTGTCCATTGTCTCCAAAGCAGCCTCTGTGGTTCCGCCCGGAGAAGTCACTTTCGCCCTCAATACCGATGCCTCCTCTCCGGATTCCAACAAGAGCTTTGACGCGCCATAGAGCGTTTGAGCAACCAGATCGACGGCTGCTTCTTTGGGCAGGCCCTCCTTCAAGCCGGCTTCCAATAAAGATTCGATGAAATAAAAAACATAAGCGGGTCCGCTCCCACTGATAGCGGTCACCGCATTCATCAGATTTTCCGGAAACCGATATACTTTCCCGATCCCGGCAAAAATTCTCTCGGCTACCGCCAAATCACTGTCCCCCGCATTTGATCCGGCGCATAAAGCCGTTGCGCCCGCTCCGACAAGCGCCGGCGTATTCGGCATTGCCCGAATCACCCGCGTGCCCTTCGGCAGTCGCTCCTCGATAAACGCGGTCGATATGCCGGCGGCGATAGAGATTATCAAATCAGCAGGCTTGAGCGAATCGTACACCTCGGCCAGACACTCTTTCATCGTTTGCGGTTTAACGGCTAAAATGACGGAATCTGTGGCCGCCATAAGCTGGGCCACCGTGGCAAACGCTGTTATATGAAGTTCCTGCGAAAGCGTTTGCGCCTTCTCCTGGATGACGTCACAGGCGCCGATTTCATTCGGAGCGAAGATGCCTGCCCGCAGGACTCCCCGGATAATGGCGCTTCCCATATTGCCTGCGCCGATGATCCCGAGTTTGGCGGCGGTCATCCTATTCCTCCATGAACCTGATAAGGACGAGTGTGATGTTATCGGACCCTCCAGCCTTCTTGGCCTCCACGATCAGCCGTTCTGCTTTCTCTTCCTGGCTCGATGCGCTGTCGGTGATGATCTCGAACATGGTGATATCGTCAACCATGCCTGACAGACCGTCGGAACAGAGGAGGATCTGATCTCCGCCGCGAACGCGTTCTTCGAAAATATCCACTTCCACAAATTCCCGGGAGCCTAGCGCCCGCGTGATCACGTTGCGCCATGGATGCGCGCGCGCGTCCTCCGCAGTAATCAGGTTTTGGCGTAGCTGTTCATTGACCCATGAGTGATCCTCGCTGATCTGCCGGTATCCGCTCGGACGGAACAAGTAGGCCCGGCTGTCGCCAACGTTGCCAATGGTGACGACCCTGCCGTTCAGAAGAGCGCAGACGACCGTGGTTCCCATCCCCGCCAGTTGTTCGCTTTGCGTTGCGATTTTTCTGATTTGGTCATTGGCCACACTGATAGCATTCGTGATCTTGTTCGCATGGTCCGAGAGGTCCGGGTTGGATCCGTAAGGGAGCAGATCGGCGGATGAAGCGGAATACCGGCGATAAAAATCACAGATGCTTTCAACCGCGACTCTGCTTGCAAGGTTCCCGGCAGCGTGCCCGCCCATGCCGTCGGCGACAACGAACAGGAGACTCGTTTCATCTATGAGGTATGAATCTTCATTGTCACTGCGTTTGAGCCCAACATCGCTTTGCGCCACAACGCTCGCCTTCACCTCTACCTCCCGGGTTCTCTCATTGTCTCATCGTGCAGAGCAACCTGCCCATCCTGCACCGGCGGCACGATAACCTCATACGCCTCGACGACAACATCCTTCGTCTTGATCCTGCCCATATCGTTCAGATCAAGCACCGCCTGCAAATTTGATTTGGTTTCCTTGCTGATCAGAATCTGGTTTCGTCCGGCGGCCGAAGTGAGCCTGAAGGCGGTATTCACCATATCTCCGATGACCGTGTAGTCCATCCGTTCGAGGGTCCCTACATTGCCCGCGATAGCGGCGCCCGTATTAACGCCGATACCGATATCGAAAGACTGCTTTCCCGTTTCGCGGGCGCGTTCCTTGAGAATCTGGACGCGCTGAATCATATCAACCGCCGCCTGAACCGCCCGATCGGCGTCATCACCATAGGAGAAGGGAGCGCCGAAGATGGCCATGATGCCGTCGCCCATGAATTTGTCGAGGGTTCCCTGGTGCGCGAAAATGATTTTAGACATCTCGTCGAAGTACTCGTTAAGCATTGCCATCGTCGTGTCAGGAGGCATTCCGGCCGAAAGTCTCGTGAATCCGCGAATATCACTGAACAGGACGGTCACTTTCTGCAGTGTTCCGCCCGGTTTCCAGTCTTCGGGATTCTTCATCAACATCTCGACGACGCCCGTAGGCAGATTGCGGGACATGGTGGCGCGGATCTTTTCTTCATACTGCAGCTTCTGAAACAGCCGTGCGTTCTCTATCGCGATCGCCGAAAGACTGGCAAACGCGGAAAAAAGCTCTTTGTCGCTTTCGTCGAATACGCCCTCGGATATCCTGTTATCGAGGTAGATAACCCCAAGCACGCGTTCCTCGATTTTCAGGGGAACGCACATGATTGAGACGATCTTGTGCATGATGATACTTCCGCGATCGCGAAAAAACGGATCTTTGGCGGCGTTCGAAGTGAGCCTCGACTCCCCCGTGCGCGCGACTTCGGCGGCAACACTCATGCTGAGAGAAAGCTCGTCCAGCTCTTCCCCCCCGATTTTTCGCTTGACCACCACTTTCAGTTCATCCGATTGATCATTCTTCAACATCAGGAATCCGCGTTCGGCCTGCAGAACATCGATCGCAGCGTCCATAACAAGGTTCAGCCGCTGTTCGAGGTCGAATCCGGAAATAATATACTTGCTGGCTTCGTAGAGCGCGGACAGGCGGTCGTATGACTTGCCCACCTCTGAGAGCTTGTTTCTGGCGGAGACAAACGGATCTGATAAGCTGTCGATTTCGCCCGCAGGAATTCCTGCGCCGCTCGCGCGCAAAGCTCCCAAACGAGCCTCAACCGAATCCAGCTCTTTCTCCATGAGGCGAATATTGCTTGCGACAATCGTATGCGCTTCCCGCGGCGGTTGCCTTCGCACAAATTCCTGGACCGGCGGCGCGTCGGGAACCTGCACCAGCTTGATCAGAGTGTGCCCGACTCGGATAATATCGCCCGCCTTCAATTCCGCCGTTTTCACGCGGTCGCGCGAATTCCCGACGAAGGTGCCGTTCAGGCTGTCTTCGTCCTTGAGTAAGACTTTGTCTCGTTTGATGTAAACGCTGAAATGGCATGCGGAGACCGAATCGTCCTCCAGCGCAATGTCATTAGAGGTGTCTCTGCCGATATTCAGGCGGGACTTTTCAACAGGCACGTCGCGCAGCTCTTTACCTTTTTCTTTAATTATAAACTTGTACACTTTGGCGGTCTCGCGGATGCCAGAAGATTATCCTACCAAAGAATCAGTTCATTATAGCAGACGCCATCCGGAGGCGGCAACATGGCCTAATGCGAATTCAGCGTATGGACAAGAGCGACCTCATCACAGTCGGGGAACTTGATGCATTTTACGCACGCTGACCATATTTTGTGCGGCAACTCCGATCGTTCAACCTGTTGAAAACCTTGTTTCTCGAAGAAAGCCGGCTTGTTGGTGAGAGTAAACACCTTCGTAATTCCCAGTAATTGCGCTTCCTCAAGGCAGGCTCGTACCAGAGCGCTTCCGATCCCTTTCAGCTTATCCGGTTCGCCGACGGCCAGGGACTGAATTTCAGCCAGGTCTTCCCAGAACAGATGAAGCGAACAGCATCCGAGCACATTTTGCTCTTCATCGGAATATACAAAGAAGTCGCGCAGGTGCTCATATATTTCAATCAGAGCCTTGGGCAGCATGTCGCCCCGCTGAGAATAATAACTGATCAGGCTGCGAATTGTCTGCACGTCCTGCATCCGCGCCTTCCGGACCATATTCATTCCTCACCTTCGGGATTCGAGGACCGGCTCTTGAAGGGGAGTTCCATTTGGAGACCCTTCACCAGGTCGTATCGTTTAAGGAGACGAAGCAGTTGGAGCGTTTCGCTCTCCACATAGTTCACATTCACTTCCACATAAGAGATCAGAAAACCGAGGATGGTGGTAAACTCCACCACGTGATCTATTCCGCCCTCTTTCAGCATCTCTTCGACCTTTAGCCAAAGAGGCTCGACGGCGGTGGCCTCCGAGATGACCAGAAGCGACTTGAAAGGAGCGCCGTTGAAAACGCTGCGCGCATATTGAAGTGCGCCGGCACTGACAAAGTAAAATAATTCCGGAGTCGCAGTAATCAGTGAAGGGACAAATCGATGTCCATGCCATCCCTTCACGTCGACAATCACATTCGGGAGAAACCGCATATGCTCGGCATTCAGCTTCATGGGAAGCGGGGCCTCCGGCTCCGCATACCGCAGATTCGTCGCCACAACGTCAATGCTGTAGCGTCCGGGCGGGTCCGCCTTCTGAAGTTGAAATTTGCGATTCGTCAATACGCTGAAACCAAGCGCCTCGAGAAATTCGCGAACGATGCGTACGTTGCTGTCTGCCATCGTGGCCCCGTCAATACCCGTTTATTCGCCGTTCAAAAACGCCTTCGCTTCCTCGTTTGTCGCGTCCAGTTTCAGAACCAATTGTGCGAAGTAGCGAGCATAGGAACTCTCTCCGAGCTTCTTATAGCAGCGGGCAATGCCGAGATAATTGTCAACCGTGCTGTAATGTAAGCCAAAGGCGAAAAAATCGGTTGCCTCTTTGGGCGAGAAATCGCGCGCAATCAGATAATTCTGGAGAGCTGGCTTATAATCGTCCTGCAGGATGAATGTCTCGGCGAGAAAATAATAGCCTTCCGGCTGTTCCGGCCGTGCCCGAATCAGCCCGTGGCATATGGACGCCGCCTTGAGCGCCTCCTCCATTGCGCCTGAAGTGTTCTCCAGCAACTTGTGTATCTTTGCAAGGTAGAAATGCGCGGAGAAGTTCGTCGGATTCAGCGCGCATGCTTCCTGAAATTGAGCGATCGCTTTGCCATAATCGCGCTCATGGTAATGGACGATCCCGAGGCCGGCCATAGCTTTCACATTCGATGCGGAAATCGAAAGAGCCTTCAGGAACTGCGCTTTTGCCTTGGATATCACTCCGGCTGTCAAATAGAGCATGCCAAGATCCAGCCGGGCTGCCACCCGATCGGGACCGATTCTGACGGTCGTTTCGAGACTCTGGACGGCCTTGCTGAAATCGCCGCGCTTCATGTGACAGCGCCCCATCTGGTGATGTGCTGCCGCATGCGCCGGATGTTCCTCGATCACTTTTGCAAAAATGGAGATCGCGCTCTGAAGGTCTCCCTTCATTTGGGCGGTAAGCCCGTCGTCAAATGTGGGTTTTTTTTCGACCCCGTCCATTGTGCTATTTCGCCCCAATCTCGGCCAGGGCCCGCTCTACCACCTCGGCGGGAACATTTTCCCTGATCACGCCCCGCCCGATCGATATGGGGACAACAAATTTCAGTTTTCCACCGGATGCCTTCTTGTCCAGTTGCATCGCATCGACCACGCGGTCCATCGCCACACCCTCGGCCTTCACCGGCAACCCAACTGATTCGAGCAGATGTTCCTGCCTCTGCTCCACACCCTGGGGAACAAGATTGAGGATACCCGCGATCCTGGCGGCGGCCACCATTCCTATCGAGACAGCCTCTCCATGGCTGTACCGTGTATAGCCTGTAACTGATTCTACTGCATGACCTATGGTATGTCCATAATTCAGTATCGACCGCAGGCCGGTTATCTCGCGCACATCCTGCTGAATGATTCTTGCCTTTATCTGGCAACATCGCTTGATGATATCTGTCAGTACACCGTCTCCTCGTTCGCACAGAACGCCGATATGCCTTTCGAGCAGCGAAAACAGTCCTTCATCCGCTATGACGCCGTACTTGATCACTTCCGAAAGACCATTCCGGTAATCTCTTGCTGAGAGCGTACTCAACAGTGCGGGATCGGTGCAGACCAATAGCGGTTGATGAAACGAGCCAATGAGATTCTTTCCGGACACGTGATCAACGCCGACCTTGCCGCCGATGCTGCTGTCAACTTGCGCCAGCAGAGTGGTCGGCGCCTGTACGTACGGCACGCCGCGCATGAAGATGGATGCCGCAAATCCGGCCATGTCGCCGACGACGCCGCCGCCTAAAGCGACGACCACAGACTTCCGGTCGAGCCGCGCCTTCACCATGCCGTCCAAAAGATGTTCGATGGTCGCCAAATTCTTGTATTGTTCGCCGTCCTCGACCAGATCGGCTGAAATCTCGCAGCCCAGCGGAATCAGCGCCTCCCTTATGGTATCGCCGTACAGCCCGAAGACGGTTGAATTGCTGATGATCAGGATGCGGCTTGGAGCGACGAGAGGGCGAAGGAACTCCGCGAGCTTTCTTATCGCTCCGTTTGCGACGACAATGTCGTAGCTGTCAGCGCCGAGGTCCACATGAATCTTATGCATTCCCGCCGAAGCTCCTCAGCGCACGGAGGTACGCAGTAAAATTCCTCTTCATCTCCGCGATGCTATCGCCTCCGAACTTCTCGATCATCGCCGACGCGAGTTCAAGAGCCACAGCAGCTCTTGCAATAATACTCGCTGCCGGAACCGCACAGATATCACTCCGCTCGACGGCCGCCTTCGCCGGTTTTCGCGTTAGAAGATCGACCGAACGAAGCGGGCGGCCCAGCGTTGGGATCGGTTTCATGGTCGCCTTGAGAATGATGTTCTCTCCGTTCGAGATTCCGCCCTCGATGCCGCCGGCGCGATTGGTCTTTCGATAGAAACCGGCCGAACGCATGCCCTTTCGCCGAGAATGAAAGATCTCGTCATGCGCCTCTGATCCCCTCAGTTCGGCCAGCCGCACGCCCTCCCCTATTTCCACCGCTTTGATGGCGGGAACCCCCATTACCGCCGCCGCCAGCCGCACCCCGAGGCGCCGATCATGCTGCACGTGAGAGCCCAGGCCGACTGGTATGTTATAGGCCACAACCTCGACCTTTCCACCCAACGTGTCGCGCGCCGCCGCCGCCGCATCTATCTCCTTCATCATTTTTCCCGCAGCCGCCGGGTCCGCGCAGCGAACCGGAGACATCTCGGAGTTCTTCAGAAGCTGCTTCCGCGCAATAGAGGATGTATCTGCGCATACCTTCCCGATCCGGATGACGTGGGCCGCGATCTCGATTTCAAATTCAAGCAGAAGTTGCTCTGCGATCGCGCCGATTGCCGTTTTAACCGCCGTCTCGCGTGCGCTCGCTCGTTCGAGGATGTTGCGGATGTCCGAATGTCCATACTTCAGCGCACCGGCCAGATCGGCATGGCCCGGCCGCGGTCGGGAAATCGATCTCGCTTGGACAGCCGCCTCATCAACGTTAAAGGGCGCCATCACCTTTTGCCAGTTCTCCCAATCCCTGTTCGATATCAACACCGACACCGGACTGCCCAGCGTGATCCCGTTCCTCACTCCTGAGAGAAAGGAGGGGGTATCCTGCTCGATCTTCATTCGGCCGCCGCGCCCATAACCGGCTTGACGAGCGGTAATCCGCATCTGGATGAAATCTCGCCGCACGCGCAGGCCGGCGGGAATTCCTTCGACAATCGCGACAAGAGCCTGCCCGTGCGATTCTCCGGCGGTCATATATCTCAGCATTGGAAGTCACCGTAAGTAATTGCAAACGTTAGAGAAACGCGACCATATTTGGTCATTATACAACCATTAGAAAAGTGTGTCAAGAAGCGAATCTATTCGATTCCGAATCAAATCTGAGAATTATCTGAAGCAAGACCATGCTCCGGTTTTGTCTCCAATAGTGCACCTTCACGGATCAGCCAATGCGCCTCATTAAGAAAAAAGAAGTCACGGCTGCTTCAAGAGAGCCGCCGATTTGAAGAACAGCCAGCGGGGAAAAGTTTTCGCGACCTCACCAATTCGGGCCGACCATGAGAGGGTTTCTTCATAAAATAAACAAATTCATGCGTTTGTACTTCTTGACACAGTCTCATGTTTGTGGTAGACTACCGCTCTAAAGAGCTGGAGGCCCGTCTTTCCTGCTGGTTTTCTGCGCGTCTGCAAATTCTTGAACTGCATTCAGCACAGTCAACTATGCCTGAAGACGGCCATCCTAGACCGAATCGCCCTCGATTGTCCGGTTGAAGAGTCGCAAAGTAAACTACAAATGATTGAAAAGTGAGTGATATTGCCAAACGTCGGGAGAATCAATTTTCTCGAAGGGGACTTTGAATGACGACCCAGAAGAACATCGAAAAACTGAAGGAGATGCAAAAAGAGGCCCTCGCAGGCGGAGGCGAAAGCCGCATCAAGGACCAGCACGAGAAAGGAAAACTGACGGCCCGCGAGCGAATTGAACTGCTGCTCGATCCGGGCACCTTCACTGAGATCGGCGCCTTTGTCACTCACAAGTGCACTCATTTCGGGATGGAGAAAAAACATTTTCTGGGTGACGGAGTGATAACCGGCTACGGACAAATAAATGAACGGCTTGTATATGTTTTCGCGCAGGATTTCACGGTTATCGGCGGAACTCTCGGACATGCATTCGCAGAAAAGATTTGCCGCTTAATGGAGATGGCGCTCAAGAACGGGGCGCCGCTCATCGGGCTGAACGATTCAGGCGGAGCCCGCATACAGGAAGGCGTCGAAAGCCTTGCGGGATATGCCGATATCTTCCTGCGGAACACGCTCGCATCGGGTGTCATCCCCCAAATATCGATCATTCTGGGCCCTTGTGCGGGAGGCGCAGTCTATTCCCCGGCCCTGACGGACTTCATTTTCATGGTGGACAAGATCAGCTACATGTTCATCACAGGCCCGCAGGTGATTAAGGCGACGACTTTTGAAGAGGTAACGCAGGAGGAGTTGGGCGGGCCGGTCACGCATTCTACCAGGAGCGGGGTCTGCCATTTCGCGATGTGCGACGAGAAATCATGTTTTCAGATGGTGCGCGATCTGCTCTCCTATCTTCCCCAGAACAATCTGGAAGAAGCACCATTCTTGCCGTCTTCGGACAACCCTCAGAGAGCCGATGAAACATTGAACTCGATTATTCCCGATAATCCAAAAGAATCGTATGACATGCTCCAGGTTATTACATCGGTAGTTGACGACGGCCGCTTCCTCGAGGTGCATGCCAATTACGCGCCCAACATCGTCGTCGGATTCGCGCGACTCGGCGGCAGATCGGTCGGCGTCGTCGCGAACCAGCCGAAATTCCAAGCCGGCTGTCTCGATATCAATGCATCAAAAAAAGGCGCGCGCTTCGTCCGTTTTTGCGATGCATTCAATATCCCGATCATTACCTTTGAGGACGTGCCTGGCTTCCTGCCGGGAACGGCGCAGGAATACGGCGGGATCATCGTTCACGGAGCAAAGCTGATTTACGCTTATTGCGAAGCGACCGTGCCAAGAATCACCGTGATCACGCGCAAGGCATACGGCGGCGCATACTGCGTCATGTCGTCGAAACACATTCGAAACGATATCAATTATGCATGGCCGTCAGCCGAAATCGCCGTCATGGGCCCCGACGGCGCCGTAAACATTGTGTTCCGCAAGGAGCTGGGCGACGGGGAGAATAAGGAAGAGACGCGCAAGCGCCTGGTGGAGGAGTACCGCGAAAAGTTCGCCAGTCCCTATATCGCGGCTCAGATGGGCTATATCGATGAGGTTATCGAACCGAAAGAGACCCGCGCAAAATTGATCCGGGCGCTCGATATGCTCCAGCACAAGCGCGACAGCAATCCCCCTAAAAAACATGGTAATATCCCCCTCTGATTTTCGGCGGGGCCGGCAGGAGGTTTTATCAGGTGAAACGGTTTGAGCTGCTGCTGAATGGAAAGGCATACCTGGTCGAGGTTACCAAAATCACCGGAGAAAGCGCGCTGGTCACCGTGAACGGCACGCCGTATGAAGTCGGAATCAATGACCTTTCAAAGATGGATCTCGCGCAAATGATGAAAGAGAGTGCGCCGTCACAGCCTGCGCCCGTGGCGCCCGCTCAGCAGACGTGTCTGGTGGAAAGCGCCGGCGGACTTATAACCGTAAAGGCTCCACTGCCCGGTCTGATCATCGACATCAAGGTTGCTCCGGGTGACAAGGTGAAGCCGGGCGATGTGCTGGTTGTCATCGAGACGATGAAGATGGAAAACAATGTCGTCTCCCCTCGCGTCGGTACTATTAAGGAAATATCCATTAAAAAAGGCGATACAGTAGCCGAGGGTATACCGCTCGTTGTGATTGCAGAATAGAGGGCGCGATCCCCCGCGCAGAACTCGGAAAGGGACGGTCGGCGATGGATATGCAAGAACTCGAGAAGCAGCGACAGCAGTGGGAACAGGCGGTTCTGGGAAAGGTGCTGAAAAAATTCCCCGAACGAACCGAAAAATTCCTGACGGACTCCGGGCTTGAATTGCAGCGTGTATACTCCCCCCTTGATACCCGGGACATCGATCATGGCAACGACCTTGGTTTTCCCGGCGAATTTCCTTACACCCGCGGAATACAGCCCACGATGTATCGGAGCCGGCTGTGGACGATGAGGCAGTATGCAGGCTTCGCCAACGCAAAGGAATCCAATCGGCGTTACCGCTTCTTGCTTGATCATGGGCAAACCGGACTCAGCATAGCTTTTGACCTGCCGACCCAGATCGGCTACGATTCGGACCACCCCTTGGCCGATGGAGAGGTCGGCAAAGTCGGCGTCTCGATTGATTCCCTCCGCGATATCGAGGTGCTCTTTGATCAAATCCCACTCGAAAAAGTCACCACATCAATGACAATTAATGCGACGGCGGCAATCCTGCTGGCGATGTATGTCGCGCTCGCAAAAAAACGGGGGACTCCGCTCGATCAATTGGGAGGCACCATCCAAAACGACATCCTCAAGGAATATGTGGCGCGGGGCACTCATCGTTTTCCCATTGCGCCTTCAATGCGCCTGGTAACGGATACCTTTAAATACTGCACCGAAAAGCTTCCGCGGTGGAACATGATCAGCATCAGCGGCTATCACATTCGCGAAGCCGGCTCAACCGCGGTGCAGGAGGCGGCATTTACGCTCGCAAACGCAATCGCATATGTGCAAGCGGCGCTGGATTCGGGGCTGGATGTCGACGATTTCGGCGGCCGCTTGTCCTTCTTCTTCAACTCGCATAACAATTTCTTCGAGGAAGTCGCCAAGTTCAGGGCAGCGCGCCGCCTGTGGGCAAGAATCATGAAGGACCGCTTCGGAGCGAAAAAAGAAAACTCCTACAAGCTCCGTTTCCATACACAGACCGCCGGCTCGACACTCACGGTGCAGCAACATGAGAATAATGTTGTCCGCGTGGCGATGCAAGCGCTTGCGGCCGTTCTTGGCGGCACTCAATCTCTGCATACCAATTCGCGCGACGAGGCCCTCTGCCTGCCGACGGAAGAGGCGGTTCGCCTGGCTCTTCGAACACAGCAGCTGATCGGGTATGAATCCGGTGTCGCCGATGTTATTGACCCGCTGGGCGGCTCCTATCTCGTCGAGAAACTGACGAACGAAATCGAGAAAGCCGCGCAAGACTACATCGAAAAGATCGACACGATGGGAGGAGCGATCTCGGCCATCAGAAACGGGTATATGCAAAGGGAAATACAGGAAAGCTCCTACAAATATCAGCAAGCCATCGAAAAAGGCGAGAAAATAATTGTCGGCGTCAACAAATTCCAATCGAAGGAGCCGCCGCCGGAGAAGCTCCTGGAAGTCGACTTGAAAGTGCAGGCAGAACAAATCGACGACCTCAAGAAGGTGCGCGCCGAACGCAATGCGGCTGCAGTCGAAAGTTCGCTCAAAAAGCTGTGCGAGGCGGCCAAGGGCGACATGAACCTGATGGATCCGATTATCGAGTGCGTCGAGAACTATACCACGATCGGCGAAATCTGTTCGACACTCGCAGAGATTTTCGGCGAGGCAGCCGAAACCAATCCATGAGGGATTTCACCAGATGATCCATCATTATGGAGACCGGCGCCCTACCATTGCGCCGAGCGCTTTTATTGCCGAAGGCGCCCAGATTATCGGGGGAGTCGAAATCGGGGAGAACGCCAGCATCTGGTTCAACACGGTCTTGCGCGGCGACATCAACGACATCCGCGTCGGACGATGGAGCAACATCCAGGATAATTCCATCGTGCACGTTGCCGATGAATGGCCCTGTATCGTGGGCGACTTTGTGACGGTCGGGCATGGGGTGAACCTGCACGGATGCGTCATCGAGGACGAGGTGATGGTGGGGATGGGCGCGATCATCATGAATGGAGTTGTGGTCGGTTCGCAATCAATAATAGGCGCCGGCGCCTTGATCCCGCCCAACACGAAGATCCCTCCGCGCAGCCAGGTGGTGGGAGTGCCGGCAAAAGTGACCAAACAGCTTTCGGAGGAAGAGGGCGCCGGAAACAAGTACTGGGCCGAAAAATACATGCGCGTGAGTCGCAAGTATCTTGGGAGTCCGCCTTGATCATCGCTTCAGCCCGAATTTCAATATTTTCCTTCAAGCGTCAACCGATGCTGAAACGTCTTTCTCTTTTTGACTTCGCGTGACGCTTCAAGATTCACTTCATCGGAGACTTTCTGCACAAAACCAAGCAACTCCTGTTCATCAATAGTTGTGATCCTGCCGTTCTCGTAAATGATCTTCCCGTCGATGATGGATACGGCCACTTCATCGCCGCGCGCCGAAAGCACGAGGTTTGGAACGATATTTCTCACCGGCTCGCGCAGCACGGGCAGCGTCGGCGGCTTCTGCAGATCCACGAGAATGATATCCGCCTTCTTTCCCGGTTCGAGCGATCCGATATCGCGATCGAGTCCGATGGCTCGCGCGCCTTCAATCGTGGCCATCCGGAGCGCCTTCCACGCCGGGAGATATTCGGGGTCCTGCCTTTTCATCTTAAGAGCGAGCGAGCCGAGCTTTAACTCGCTGAATACATTGGTCCCGTTGTTCGAGCTGGTTTCGTCGGTCCCGAGACAAACGCTGCCGCCATGATCCAGAAAAACGTCGGCCGGCGGCACGATCCCATCGCATATGATCAGGCTTGAGGGACAGAACGCCATTGAGGCGCCGCTTTCGGCAATGTGCGCGACCTCGTCATTCGTGCACTTGACCATGTGCACCGCCAGAAGCCGCTCGTCAAGATAACCGATTTCGTGCAGAAATTCGACAGGCCGCTTTCCATAGCGATTTTTCATCTGCAGAATTTCGCGCTCGCCTTGACCGATGTGCATGTGAATTTTCAAATCGCGCTGTTCCGCGATATCCTTTATTTTCTCGAAAAGCGCTACGCTGCAATAATCGGCGCCCTGCGGGCCAATCATCGTCGTGATCCTGCCGCCGGCGCCGCCGTTCCAATTGTTTATCACCTCCAGGTTCTCCTGCAGCCGCATCTGTCCGATCTGGGGATCGAACGGGTATAATTCGCCTTCCCGGAGAAGGCTTTCGACCGGCGGCACCTCGCTGATCAGAGTGCACACTTTCGCGCGCACACCGAGCTTTTCATAAAACGGCAGCGTGATCAGCATGCCCGGGCCGTAATCACCAAATGTCGTTGTACCGGCGCGGACTGCCTCGATCGCGCACAGATACGCGCCCGCCAACACGGCATCGGGAGTCAACTGCTCAAAAAATGGATCCACTCCTTCGTGCCAGCTTCGGGCGTCCTGTCCCAATCCTCTAAGGATTCCGATGACCGTATGAAGATGCCCGTCAATCAGTCCAGGCAGTACCGCCTTGTTCTTGGCGTCAATTACCCGCTTCGCTTCGTATCGCTTTTCCAGGTCGGATGAAGGGCCAACTGCTACGATTTCATTTCCGTTGACAGCCACTGAACCGTCGGCTACGTAGCCAACACCTTCGCCCGCCATCGTAAGAATATCCCCATGAACGATCAACAGATCAACCAGCATGGCTCCCGCTCCTTGTGGAGAGTAATTACCCGGTGGTCTCATAAAGCATCACATTCCGCCCGCACAATCAAAAAACTCTTTCGTAAAAATCCTGCACTTCCTGAAGGCAGGCTGAAATCGAAGATTTATCCCCTGCTCTTCGATTGACACTGCCGATTTGAGTTTGATATTATGATTGGTGATTACAGCATGACAACTTCATTCTTAAAAGCGTTCCCTCGCCCGATCTTGATACGCGTTCGCAGCATTTACCCAAACGTCATTCCGGTTTAACATGAGACATATGTTTGGAAAAGCCAGCCCCGTTCTGTTGATTTCCGCCCTCTGTCTGGTCATCTATTCGAACTCTCTCGGGACGTCGCTTCATTATGATGATTTTTTTGCCATAACCGGGAACGCCGCAGTTCGGGATGTAACCAACGCTGGCGAAATCTTCCGGCTTTTCCCCAGCAGGTTCCTCCTCATGTATTCGTTTGCCGTAAACTATTATTTTCATCAGGCCGATCCCGTAGGCTATCATGTGATGAATCTTGTGATTCACATGATGAACGCTCTCCTTCTTTATTCTATCAGCCGCATCCTTTGGAGAGCATCTCGGCCGGAGAGCGACGTTGAGAACGGCGTGGCCTATTCTCCTCTGCTTGTTGCGCTTCTTTTTGCGGCTCACCCGGTGATGACGGAATCCGTCACATACATTGCAGGTCGCGCGTCATCGTTGGGCGCGGCCTTTTTCCTCGCCGCTCTCCTCCTGTACTTATTGCTGCTTAAAGCTCATTCAGGCTCATTTGTTACCAGGACCGTTTTTTACGGAAGTTCGTTGTTCATGTTTTTCCTCTCGCTCTGGGTGAAGGAGTCGAATGCAACGCTGCCGGCCATCGTTCTGATGGCCGATTTGTATTTTCACGAACAGGGACGATGGAAAGACGTGAAGCATTCTCTGCTGAGAGCAGCTCCTTTCTTCCTTGTTCTTGCCGCGATTCTCCTCTGGCGAAAACTGTACCTGGGCGTGATCGGCGATCCCTTCGAGGTGAGAGCTTTATCGGTTAATCTCCTGACACAGCTCCGGGTGATTTTTGTGTACCTGCGCCTGATTTTCCTGCCCGTTGGACAGAATATCGATCATCATATCCAACTTTCCCATTCGCTTTTCGAACTCAAGACTTTCCTTTCGCTCGCTGGTCTTCTTGCCCTCATCCTCATATCGATCATGCTGTCCAGAAGGAACAGACTGGTCTCATTCGGAATCCTGTGGTTTCTTATCACGTTGAGCCCGACCTCGGTGATACCTCTCTGGGATATCATGAGTGAGCGCTGGATTTATCTGCCCGCGGCAGGCATCTTCCTTGCAGTCGTCGCCTGTCTGCCTCCTTTGCATAACCTTCTGCTGAGACGCGCAGGCAGAGATCGGCTCCTGCCGGCCGCCATCGCCATCCTTGTCCTTCTTTTAGGTGGCGCGACAATCTTGAGAAACACAGTTTGGAGGAACGAATACACGCTATGGAAAGACGCCGCGGAAAAATCCCCGGCCAAAGCAAGGCCGCATATCAATCTCGGAATGGCTTTTGCCGAAAAGGGGGACATGCCCGAAGCGGTCTCGGAACTAAACGCCGCTCTTGCAATGGACCCCGCTTCGCCCGAGGCAAATTTCAGCTTGAGCGCCCTCTATCTGAAAATGGGAAACTATGACGACGCAGTCAAAATTCTGGCGCCCACGCTCGCCCGGTTCCCTGAGAGTTCACAAATTCCCGTTCGTCTGGCCGACGATTTCGCAAAGGCTCGGTTTAATCTTGGGGTGGGCTATTTTTATAAGGGACACTATGAGAGGGCTCTCGCCGAATACCGCGAGGCCCTGCGCCTGGCGCCCTACATGCCATGGGTTCACAGCAACGTCGGCGTCATTCACGAGATGCGGGGAGAATATGAACTCGCCATCGCTGAATATGAAAAAGAACTTGAACTGCACCCCGACCTGCCTCAGGTCGCCGGAAACATCGGGAACGCCAGGCGAAAAATGCAACGAAAAGCCGCTTCGTCGCCCAAGAGTCACACAGACAACCACTAAGCCGCTCCAACAATTCTTCTCCTTTTGCCGAGACTCTTGCTCGATAACATGTTTCCAATGCGGTGCGCGTAAGCTTCCCGCATCCCGGATAAACGGGAGCACCACTTTTCAACCAGCAAGCCCTCGGCTATAATGATAAGAGATACAATCTGCCGGCCCAACAGGAATCAATGCAAATGAAAATCTTGGCAATTGAGACATCCACCTTATCCGGCAGCGTCGCAATCGTGGAAGATAATGGGGTTCTCTGCGAATTGGCCCTGCACGTGGAAGAGACTCATTCATCTCAACTGCTGCCGGCAATCCAATACGTATTGCAGATCGCGCGCTTGACACCGGACAGCGTCGATGGTTTCGCCGTCGCCGTCGGGCCGGGCTCGTTTACGGGACTTCGCATCGGGATGGCGGCGGTTAAAGGTCTTGCCGCAGCAGCCGCAAAACCGATCATAGGCATTTCAACACTCGAGGCCATGGCCTGGGCATTCCCGTTTTCCCCCTATCCGATGTGCCCGATGATCGACGCTCGCATGAAAGAGGTTTATGGAGCGTGGTTCCGCGCGGCAGCAGGAGAGATCGAGCGAGTCTCGGAGGACTTTGTGCTGCCGCCGCACCAGCTTCTGAAAGAGGTCAAAGAGAAGACTCTTTTTTTCGGGACCGGTGCGCTTCGATATCGGGCGGAAATTGTCGATGCGCTCGGGGAGCAGGCCCTTTTTCCTCCCGAAGCAATCATGGGGGCGCGCGCCTCGGTTGTGGGGCTGCTCGCGGCGAAAAGGCTCCAACGCGGCGATGCAGACGATCTTGATTCGATCGAGCCGCTCTATATTCGCCAGGCGCAGGCGATCGCGCCCCGCAAACGAAGAACGGAACGATAACACCCGGCCGCATTTCATTTTTTCCAGCCGATCAAAATTGAATTTTCACCCCTGATCACGGTCTTCCGGCTGAGGCGAACAAACCCGATCTCTTTCAACCACCTTCTTACTTCAGCTTCCGAATACGTATCGCCCGAGTCGGTAAACATTAACATGGTGAGCGCAAAAATCAGCGGATAGTAGGGGCCGTCTCGGCGATCGTTCGGCATCATGTCTTTCACTATGATCCTGCCGCCGCTGCGCAAGGAAACCCAAGCCTTTTCCAGAAGTCGCCTGTTGTCGTCAGCGCTCAGGTTGTGGATGATGTTGGAGAGAAACACCGCATCATACACTTGCTTGCCAAGATTATGCGAAAGAAAATCGCCGATCTCGACCCTTATCCGCTTCTCCAGCCCTGCTGCTTTTGCCTGTTCTCTGGCCACGCGGGCTGGAATCGGCAACTCGAAAACCACAGCGCGCAGCTTCGGCTGCTTCCTGACAAATTCTATTGAATACGTGCCAGCGCCGCCGCCGACATCGAGCAGATCCTTCACGCCGCGCAAATCAAGCATCTTGGCGACAAGAGCGGCTGTTGATCTGCTCGATTCGCTGAGCCCGATGGTGAATTCCCGCGTCCTCTTCTTCTGTTCCGCCGGCGTCTTGTGAAATTCCGGCAATCGATATTTGTATTTCTGCCCGTGCCGAACGAGGTCTTCCAAACGAAGCCAGCGATCGAGCCCGTCATAAATATGGAGCAGCCTCGTCCCAATGTATTCACGGGACCCCTTTGTCATGTAAAGCGTAGTATCGTTCTCATTCTCGTACAGCTCGCCCGTTTTCTTAAGGTATTCAAGCACTACCAGCGCGTCGAGGAGGATTCGCATTCCCTTCAGATCGGCCCCTGAGTTTGTGGCGATATCCACAAGCGGCCGAGGACCACCGGCTAATTGTTCAAAGACGCCAAGTTTATTTGCAACCAGAAGCGTGAGTGATCTTGTAAACAGATCGATCGGCCAGAATTTTTCTTCTCTCAACGTCGCGGAACTCCACGCTTCAGTTCGTGCTCTTGTTGTCATCTTTCTCGTCTCCGAATCTGCCAATCCCACAGGTTCTTCATTCGAACTGCCGGCAACGCTTCACTAAAGGCTGCCACAGATTACACAGTCAAGTCTGCTTTCAGTTTCTTGATTGCCGCTTGAGCGGCATAGTAGCCGCACAGTCCATGGACCCCCCCGCCCGGCGGAGTTGACGAGGAGCAAATATAAACTCCATCAAGAGGGGTGGCGTACGGGACTAATTTGAGTGCCGGCCGCACAAGCATCTGTCTGAGATTCTGCAAACCGCCGGTTATGTCTCCTCCGATACAATTCGGATTGTAACGCTCGAAATCTGTAGCCGTGCGTGTGTGCCGCGCCAGGATCAGCTTGCGAAAACCCGGAGCGAACCTTTCCACCTGCTGCTCGATCCGCTCAGTCATGTCGGCCGATGAATTATGCGGGACGTGGCAATAGGCCCACCCTGTATGCTTACCGCGCGGAGCACGTGAATCATCGAACAAACTCTGCTGGGCTACCAGCACGAAGGGGCGTTCGGGATAGATTCCGGAAGAAACCTCGGCTTCGCCCGCGGCTATTTCTTCCATCGTTCCTCCAACATGAACTGTTCCCGCAAGCCGGCACTCGCGCGCCCTCCATGGAATTGGACCGTCCAGCGCCCAATCTATCTTAAACACGCCAGGCCCATACCGATAATGTTCCAATTGTTTCCGATAGCACCAGGGCAGCCTCTTTCCTGCCAATGAGACGATTTGGCGAGGAGTAAGATTCAGTATGATCATCTTTGCAGCCGGCAATTGCTGCAGTGACTCAATCGATACATTTCCGACCATGTGCCCGCCCAGAGTCCGCAAGAGGGAGATCATCGAGTCGGATATCCGCCGGCTTCCCCCGCGAGGAAACGGCCAACCCGCAGCATGCCCCAGCACGCCGAGCACCATTCCAAAGGCCGCAGATGCAGGCGTATCAAGCGGGAGGAAGGAATGCGCTGAAAGTCCGGCAAACAATCCCCGAGCCAGTGATCCGCGAAAGAGCGATTTCGCCAGCCCGGTCGCCGACCGGACAGCGGAAGACGCGAAGGATGCAAGATTCCGCGGATGGCGCGGCACATGAGGCGGCGCAAGAATATCTCTCGAAACATCCGGCCAGAGCGAAACCAGGCGCGACATGAAATGCAGGTACCGATCGCCGTCAGAGCCAAGGGTCGCCGCAGTTTCGCTGATCGAGCGATATAGAACCGCGGCTCTTCCATCATCAAACGGATGAGCGAGCGGGGCGGCTGGATGAACCCATTGCAGGCCGTGATCCGCCAGCGGCAGCTTCGCGAGCGCAGCCGAATCCGGCGCCAGTGGGTGAACGGCCGAGCAAACGTCGTGAACAAACCCCGGCAGTGTCAGCTCTGCAGAGCGTGTTCCGCCGCCGAACTCCTCGTGTGCCTCCAGAACGGTCACGGAAAAACCGGCGCGCGCGATTTCAAGAGCGGCCGCCAATCCATTCGGTCCGGAACCCACCACAACGGCGTCGATTCGTGAAATGTCTTTCATGATTGTTTCGAAAAGATATCGAAGAGCCGCAACCGCAATCCCGCCTCAAAGCCGGGATAATGATCATCCTTGTCCGAACGCTGAAACCATATCTTGAATGTCACGTAATGAAATATTAGCCAAAATGGCGCCGGAAGGAAAGGAATGACATAAATCTCAAGCGGTGGCAGAGAGGATTTCGGCCACTTTATCTGTCAGCGCCACCCGGTACGCAAGGCCGCCGGATCCGCTGGCGATCATTTTGCTCCTGATTTCTCCCTGAAGTTCTTCGAGCAGCACCTGCCGAACTTCAGCAATCTCTTTTGTATCAATCGGCTGCAGTTCCCCGGAGATATAGCGCGCGGTGAAAACATGTGAGACCCACGGCACTTGCTGATCCTGATATTCGAACAGAGCTTGAGCGCGAAGGATATACCGCACCAGTTCAACTGTCGCGCCCGTCTCCTCATATGCCTCTCGCAACGCACCTTTTTCGAAGTCCTCGCCCGGATTCACACCGCCGCTGGGAGCGCGGAATACACCTTCCGGGTGCATGTGTTTTCGTATGGCGACAAAATGCCGTCCTTTGGAAATGAACAGCGTGATATCGTGCGCCCGGTTGTATCTCATGCTGCGGAGCAGCAGATCGAACTCCACCTTGACCATAACATGACGGAAATGGGCAACGTGAGGAACGCCATATTTCCGCTCTATATCAGCCAATATTTCCTGAGTCACATACATGATTCTTGAACCGGATGCCCTTCTCCTTCACCCCTTTCGCTCTCGGGATTCTACCACAGGAAGCAAAAGAGAACAACGTAGGACGGCGGGGACCGGCGAAGAATCAGGATGCGGCACGCTGGTTAAGCGAGGATCGTCAGGCGAAACTTCTCATGAGCGAACCGACAACCAGAAACCATCCGTCGGCCAGGACAAAAAGGACGATCTTGAACGGCAGCGAGATAAAGATCGGGGGCAGCATCAGCATACCCATCGACATGAGTGCGCTCGCAATCACCATGTCGATGATCAGGAAGGGAATGAATATCAGAAACCCGATCTGAAATGCCGTTTTCAACTCGCTTATCATGAACGCGGGGATGAGCACGTATGTCGGCACGTCATTCGGATTCCGCGGCGGATTGATTTTTGAGAGATGAACGAACAAGCCGAGATCTTTCTCGCGGGTATGGTGGAACATGAAATCGCGCACGGGCACAAGGGCTCTCCCGAAAGCCTCCTCATGCCCGATCTGTTTGTTTAAATAAGGTTGCAACGCCTGCTCGTTGACTTCGGTATAGGTAGGCGCCATGATGAAGAACGTGAGGAAAAGTCCCAACCCGATAAGCACCTGGTTCGGCGGCATCTGCTGAGTTCCGAGCGCCTGGCGGAGAAGCCCGAGCACCACGATGATCCTGGTAAATGAAGTTACCATCACGAGGATCGCCGGGGCCAATGAAAGAACGGTCAGCAGGAACAACAACTGCAGCGTGGTCGAGACCTGTTGCGGGCTGTCGGCCTGGCCGATCTGGATGCCGACGCTGGGCAGTGTTATCCCTTGCTGTTGCGCAATCGCGGTCCCTCCCATCGCAAGCGCGAGGGCGCCAAGGAGCATTATGAGGAAAAATCTTCTATTCTTCACTGCTGCGTCTCTTTCGGGACAGACCTTTCAGACGCCCGATCTGGTCGTCAAGCGCCCGGAGTCGGTCGTCAAATGCCGGATCATCTTTTTGCGTCTGTTGCTGAAAACCGAGGAGAGACTTCTGAAAGAATCGGGAGAACAACTTCCCCGATGCCATCGGATGGCTTCCCTTCAAAGCGCTTTCGATCTGCTCGATCTGAGCGGCATCCTTTACGGTAGAGAGCAGCGCGATATTTCCTGAACTTGTTCCGATGACCAGTAGTTCATCGACGAGCCGGACAAAATGAATTACGCTCTTCGGATTCAGATACACGCGGCCAACAATACGAATCGAGCCGCCTGATGCGGTAACCGGCGAATTCGCGGAAATTTTCTTGAGCCCCCAAAGCGCGACATACAACAGCCCCAAAACAATTACAAGAGAGAAAATCGTGCGGGTTATCGAGCCAAGCATCCCACCCGTTCCAAACGGGGAAGGCTCCGAGTAAGGGAGGTAGCCGGCCCCATTATCCTCCGGCTCTGAGGCAGGCGGTGATACATTCGCAGGAGACGCTTCCTCTGCGCCGGCTCGGGTGGATACTGCGGGAATCAGAATCATGAGCACGGCCAGTAATACGAGGCAGGCTTTTCTAGCCATCTTTCGATCTCGGGGAGGATTCGAAAAGGGTTGACGGCGGCGTTATCTCCAGAAGACGAATCCGCAATTTCTCCTGCAGAACGATCACTTCGCCCTTTCCCAACTTTTGATTCTCCACGAAAATATCCACCGGGTCGCCCGAAAGCTTATCCAGTTGCACAACAGAGTCGGTACGCAGCGCAAGCAGCTCGCGCACCGGCATCTTTGTTTCTGCAAGAATGACGCTGATCTTCAGATTCACATCCGAGAGAAACTCGAGGCCGGGGGCAATGTCATTGGCGACTTCTCCCGCCGCCCTGCGCAACCGCGATTTTCGAGATGATGCCGCATCAATAACGGGTCCCGATACCGTCGCTTCTTTCGCTTTACTCACTTCAAAATCTTTCGGATTCATTGATAAACAAACTCTTCAAAATAAACGTTGTTTATGTTCCCGGTTGCCAATAGCCCGTTGATCCGGCTCTGGATTTCACGGCGAAGCCTCTCTTTATCCTCATTCGTCTGCACCTGTTCTATGGTCTTCGAACTGAGAATCGTATTGATCTGGTTCTTTATCTGGGGCAAACGTTTGTCAATTTCAGCAACGATTTCAGGATCATCCGCTTCCAAGCTCACGGTTGCCTTCAAATACCGCTCACCATTGCTTTCCGCCGGGTTCACGATTATCGGATCTATTCCGTAAAAAATGAGATTCTCAAGATCGGATTTCCTGCCGTCGGACAAGGCAAACGATTCCTGCTCCGTCCTTCTGCTTTCGATACTCGGCGCAATATAATTCCCGACAGTAAACAGCGCGATTACGGAGGAGACGGCGACTGCAAGAATCAGGATAAGAATATTCTTTGCGCTGAATGTAGCCTGCCTGGCCCCATATTCGGCAGCATCATCCTGTTTGCTTTTTTCAACCGGCTCTTTTCCAGCCATTATAGATCACTCCCCTGTTCTTTATCCATATATTTCAGCAGGATCTCGACGCGGCGGTTCTTTTGCCGGCCCTCTTCGGTATCATTTGGTGCGATAGGGTGGTACTCGCCGTACCCGGCAACAGTGAATCTTTTCGCATCGAGTTCTCCGTTGTGAAACATATATCGTGCGACACTGATGGCCCTGGCGGTGGATAATTCCCAGTTTGACGGAAATTCATCCGTATGTATCGGCACGGTATCGGTATGACCTTCCACAACTACTTCATGCGGGTTCTCGGCCAGAATGGCCGTAAGCTCATTTAAGAGCGGAGACGCCTCCATTCGCAGCTCGGCTTTTCCGGAGTCGAACAGGATCGGGCTCTCGATGGTAACTCGAACGCCCTCCCGCTCCTCAGTGACATTTATGCCGCCTGAAAGTCCGGCTGATGCAATCGATTTCCGGATGCGCCGGACGATCTCATGCGGGGGAATGGCGGGAATTGATCGTATGTTTGGGACCTGCTCAAATACTATCACGCTTCGCTCGTGCGGCAAAATCCCCAGCGCCTCTTGAAATGAGCCCAACGCCCGCCGAAACTCTTCCTCGCGGATCGTTGAGTACGACATGAGCAGCACAAAAAAGGTCAGCAGGAGACCCATGATGTCCCCGTAGGTGACCATCCAGCCGGGAGCAGTCGGCAATTCAACTCCATTCTTGCCGTTTCCATTATTACTATACTTGCTCATGCTATCTGTTTCGCCTAGCGCGCCTTGATCGACGTGTGCACCTGGTCCCGGAGTTTCGGCGAGATGAATGCCTTCAGCTTCTGCTCTACAATTCGCGGGTTATCGCCCGACTGAATCGAGAGGATGCCCTCAATGATGACTTCCTTAATGAGCATTTCGTTCTGGGTTCTCGACCGCAGCTTCCCCGCAATCGGCAGAAAAATCAGGTTTGCCATCAGCGCCCCGTAAAAGGTGGTGATTAGCGCGGTCGCCATCCCTTGGCCGATCTGCGAGGGGTCCTGCAGTGAGCGAAGCATGCTGATGAGACCGATCAGCGTGCCGATCATGCCGAAAGCCGGAGAATACGTCCCCATCATCGTGAAGATCCCTTGGCCAAGGGCATGGCGCGACTCAACATAGGAAAGCTCGGTAGTCAGAATGTCGCGGATCAATTCGGGGGCAGTCCCATCAATTGCCAGGTGCACTCCTCTGATCAGGAACGCGTCGTTCGCAGTTTCCAGTTCCGATTCGAGTGTGAGAATGCCTTCACGCCGGGCTTTGGTGGCATACGAAACGATCCTTTCAATCACCGCCGCCGGTGTCTGCATCTCAAAGGCAAAGGCATTGCGCACTGTACCCATCACGCCGCGGATCTCATGGAGCGGGTAATTGATCAGGGTGGCCGCCACCGTCCCTCCCACCGTGATCATCAAGGAAGGAAGATGAATATAAATTGCAAGGCCCGAGCCGCCCAGGCTCATTGCGATGCAAACGAAGGATAACCCGGATATGATCCCGATAATGGTTGCGACATCCACAGCAATTGTGCTCCTGGAGCGCGGCCGAGAGAAAGTCAACTTACTGCTTTACTCGGTATCGCGCTCCCTCTTTTTCGACGGTTCCCCCGCCGACTCTCGTTTGTAGGCAATCACTTTTGCAATTACTTCATCAACCGTTTCGAGCACCAGAATTTTCTGATCGCTCGTCAGTGTCACAATCGTATCGGGGGTTGATTCGACGAATTTGATCAACTCGGCGTTTACCGCGAGTTCCGAGCCGTCAAAACGAGTCAACTTGATCATGTCGAGGTGCGCCCCCTTGCAGAGATCGAAGCTGCGAGTCACCGCCTAAGCAGGCATCCCTTGCCTCTCGAAGTCGCCGCTGCGGCTTCAGCCCCCGGATGAGGAACTGATGAATCATCTTACCAGTGTCAGTATCTCCTGCAGCAAGGTGTCAGCCGCCGTAATCGTACGCGCATTCGCCTGAAAGCCCGTCTGCGCGATGATGATGTTCGTCAATTCCTTCGCAATGTCGACGTTGGAGCCTTCAAGGAACCCTCCGATTATGGCGCCGCGCCCACCAGTGGTGGCTACGCCGACCATCGGCTCGCCTGAATTGGCCGACGTAACAAACAGGTTGTTGCCAATCGAAAGGAGACCCTGTTGATTCGAAAACGTCGCCAGCGCGACCTGGCCCAACGTCAGCGTCTGCCCATTGGTGAAGAAGCCGGTTATCGTCCCGTCGACACCCACAAAAAATTCCGCCAGCGAACCCATCGGATATCCATCCTGGCTCGCCAGCGCAAGCGCGCTGTCGCCGCTGAGGAAGGTGGTGGCGCTGAAATCCAGCGTGATATCCAGCGGGTTTATGGCGCCCGCCGCGGAGCGGTCGATCACGATCTGATCGTTCGTGACGCTGACAAACTGCCCGTTCTCATCGTAGGTGATAACGCCGGAGCCGACACTTGTGCCGGGTGGGCTTTCCGCCAGATATTCGACCGTATTTGTACCAATCCTGGTATACGTGATATTGAGAGGAACCGCGTTGCCGAGCGAATCAAAGACGGTCAGTCCTGAAACCACAAAACTTTCGCCATCGGCCGCAACCAGCTCGGTAAAGGCCGAAGCGCCTCCCGGATTAAATACATTATTGAAGTCCGTCCGAGCCGTTCCGGAGGGATCGGCGGCTGTCAGGATAACATCTTCAATAGCGTTGCCAGTCCCAAGGTCGCCTGTAATCGTGATGGAACCGTCGGCATCGATGGTGACACTGCCGTTCACGATTCCAAAATCACTTTCTATGGCGGCTGCGAGATCATTCAGCGTGGAAGCCGCCGTTACCGTGTACGTCGTGGTTATCTCCGCTCCGCCTTTGGTGGCCTCGATCGTGATGATGTCGCCCGGCTGAAGCCCAAGGTTCGTGCCTAATGCGTCCTCGAGATCTGTCAGCAAGGTCGTCCCGGTCGCCGGCAAACCCGTGGTCGCATCGAGTAATGCCGGGCCGTCGGTCACCGTGCCGGTGGTCGCGATGTCGCCGGATGCATCGAAATTGCCGGAGAACTGGGCGACCGAAGTCTCCTGCGCAATCGACATGCCGATGGGAACCACGATATCACCGACCGCTCCCGTCGAGTTCACAACGCCGTCAACGGCCTGGTATCCCTGCACGCGCAAGCCGGTGGCAGGATCAACGAGCGTTCCATCCACGGCCAGACCGAATGAACCATCGCGAGTATACGCTAACCCTTCGCCGTCGCTAAGTATGAAGAACCCATTGCCCTGAACAGCCATATCAGCATAGCTGCCGGTCGCATTCAGGCTTCCCTGTGTAAAATCTCTCTGGATCGCGGACAGTTTGACGCCAAGCCCGACCTGGATCGGGTTCGTGCCGAGTAGTCCGCCATTCGGTCCGCTTGCTCCGACTAACGTCTGGCTGAAAACCGTCTCGAACAGGGCGCTGCTTGCTTTGAACCCGGTGGTGTTGACATTAGCCAGATTATCCCCGATGACATTCAGAGATTGAGAAATGGTACTGAGACCGCTTACCCCGTTATACAGAGCAGTGCTGAGTCCCATGTATCGCTCCTTTACCGCATTCCCGATGCCGCTTCAGTCGATCAGCGGCATTTGACTTCCCCCGAGGGGGCCGGTCCCCGAAAGCTCGACCCGCTTTCGACAGGAATAACTGCGTTACGTGCTGCCATACATCAAAACCGCGCTGTCAATGTTCGTGAACACATTGCCGCGCATTTCTTCCCGATCGAGCACCGTCACTACGGTCCGGTTTTCGACGCTCACAATAAGAGCCGCTTTATCGAGAAGCACAAGTGAATCGCGAGCGCCCTTCGCCTCGGCGCGATTGACCGCTTCGGCGATTTGGGTGCGCTCGTTTGCCTCCATCTGAATATTGCGAGAGGCAATCCTCGAAAGCGCATGAGCTGAGAATTTCACGTCCCGGAGCTTTGCAAGCTCCTTCCGCATCACGGCATCAAAGGTTTCCCGCGTCGCGCCGGAACCGGGAGCCGGATGCGCCTGCCGAATCTGCTGTACCGGCTGGCTTTCGTTCAGATTCACCCTATTCATCATTCTTCACCCGCTTCGTCGTCGGGGACGTCTTCCTCGACAGGAGCCTCCTCGATGCGAACAACATAATCCAGATCCACAACCAGCTCTTCGTCGATCACGAGCCATGGCTCCGAATCAATGAACCACACACCGGTCACGGTTCCCTCGACATGATCTCCATTTGGACCGATTGCCTCAATTTCCTTGCCGACTAGCGAGGTCGCCTCAAGCATCTGCAGAGTGACCAGGTTTTCATTCAACTCAATCGTCTGACTGAGCGTATTGAGCTGAGCCACCTGCGCAATGAAATCGCGGTCCGCAAGCGGATCCATCGGATCCTGGTTCATCAGTTCCGTGATGAGGAGCGACAGAAAATCGTCCTCACCAAGTTCCTGTGTGCCGGGGGAAAGCGTATAACCCGTCCCGCCGGCCGGCGCGGAAGCTGCCGGACTTATCATTGGATCGGTATACATCCTCTTCACCTCCTTTCTCTAAGCAAAATAATCGAGAAGCGACAGGCGCCCCGGCATTGCAACCGCCGGCATGCTTTCAACCAGGCCCTCCCGCTCAAGAACCGAAACAGGAGGTGGCGCCTGTAAAAATTGATCGGATTTTCGCCGGGGCGGCGAATCGGAACCTGAGAACAGAGCCAAGTGGTCGAGCGCAATACCTTTGTTTGCCAGTCGCTGCTGCAGGTCGCCAAGATTATCCTGCATGATCTGCCGCACCGTTTCGTTCTCGGCTCTTATCTCCATGCGGATCCCGTGCAGGTCGGAGAGCACCTTGATGCTTAGTTTGCCCAAAAATTCGGGCTTCAGGTACACGTGTAATTCGCTCGCCCCCGAATGTTGCACGAGACGCGCGCCCTGCACAATCTGCTCGACCAACGAATCTGTATCGATAATATGAGCGGTCGGCTGAACTGCTGATGTTTCAGAAAATTGTTGAGCGATCACGACCGCTCCGGGCGCGGTCGGCGGCTGTTGTGTTCCCGTGTTTTCATTGCTGACGCCGGTCTGCCCTTCGACGTATTCTTGTAGAAGCGGGATAACCAGTGAATGTGCTTCCATTTCGGCAGGCGCTGCCGAAACGGTCGCCACAGCGGGCAACACGACTCCGCGCGCGGCCGCTTCCGCAGTTTCACCCGAGGCCGAATTTGAATCTATCTGCTCCATTTGTGGCGCCTGGTAATAGGAAGAAAACGATCTGATCTGTGCCTCGGGATACTGAGTATCAAATGACGAGTTCGCCGTCACATCGCCGATTTGCTGATCCGGATTCATCTGCTTCGGCCCGAAAAATCTCACCATGTCAGTCCCCGTTCCTTCAAAAACAAAGGCGTGCGGATTCTGCAGAGGGATCGCTCGCTCGAACGCGAAAACCGGTGTTCCAGGTTCAGCAAAATCTCCTGAAACCACGACCTGGGAGGCGGCTGCAGACCCAACTGCCCCTCCGCCGCCGGCCTTCACAGGAAAATTGCCAGTCATGGATTGATTTGTCGGGCAGAAGGAAAGATCGGGGACGGCGAATTTCTCAGATAGCTTCCGGAAGACGGCCTCGAATGACGTGATTTCAGGTTCAGAATCGTTCTTTTCCGGGGCGACGGCGCCTTCGACTAGGCAGGTGTTCGGAATCTTTATCCCCACTTGCACCAGCGTCGCCAGTTGAGAAAGAAGAATTCCGGCCATTAATTGATCTCCTTCTGCTGCAAGCCGGCCGCCCCGCTTTTCTCAGGAAGAATACGAGCGCTCACAGCGACTCCTTTTGCGATTGAAAGCGACTCCATCACCTGCGCAGCCTGTCTCCTGCGCATCTGGAGCAAAATTTCCGCCACCGTCTGATCCGGTAGATTCTCTAGGAGGGAAGCAGCCCCTTCCGGCTCCATCCCCTCATATATCTTCACAAGCTCTGTCATTCTCTCTTTGCCAAACGCGGGGCCGCTCTGCGCCCCTACCGCCTCCTCCAATGCCCGCAGTTGCTCATCCAGCCTTTTCTTATCTTTCGCCAATTCGTCGCGCTGTTGTTTCAAGCGTGTATCGAGCACTTCAGCCTCACGGTACTGCTTTTCGAGTTGCCGTTCCTTCTCCTGCAGAGAAGCAGCCAGACCGACGGGTGCGGGGGCAGGCTCCTCCTCTTTCTCTCCAGGCGGTTTGGGCACAAACAGTTTGATTACATCGGCAGTAAGTAGTCCCCTCTCACGGAGCGCGTATGCGCCTACGGCTGTCATCGACACCAGGCAAACCAGGATCAGGAGGGCCGTTTTCATGTCCGCCTCCCGGCGGCGCTGCGCCGCCGGCTTCTCCATCCACTAAGCGCTGGTTTATGCTTGCTGCGGGAACCGGGCATGCTGATATGCCGTTCGCTGAACGAACTTTCCAATTCCAACTTCATCAATGATCTTCTGCTCGATTTTCAGGAAATCACGGATATACGCCTCTCGCTCCTTTTCATCCAGTTTCTCAAGCAGTTTCTTCTCTTTTTCCGTTTCAACAAGCATCTTGCGCAGCATTTCCACCCTGAGCTCAATTTCCTTCACCAGCGCGGTCTGATGGTTCAGCGATTGCTGCAGCTGCTGAAGGTATCGATGGCAGCGCTGAATTTCATACGCATCGATCTCTCCCGTCTGAAGCGCGGCAAGCCTGTCCATGCAGTCGGCATGTCTCTCCCGGATTTGCTGAAGCTTCTTCTCCTCCATCAACAGGATTTTTCGCGCGCGCGCAGTCTTGGCGGCGAGATCGTCGACGATGATTTTCTTCGTCTTCAGTAGCTTTTCAAATCTGAACCGATACGCTTTCATACGGCCTTCGCTGCCGGTTCCTGTATCTGGGCGAGACGATCTCCGAATACCTCATACAGGCCCGCTACGCTTCCCTCAAAAGAAGCTTTCTCATTCATTTTCTGTTTGAGGAACCGGCTCATTTCGTCGATTTTCGATTGCGCGTAATCGATCTTTGCATTGCTCCCCTTGACATACGCGCCGATATTGATTAAATCCTGGGCCTCGCGGTGCGTGGCGAGAACGTCCCGCGCAATGTGCGCGAGGCCGACCTGCTCTTCCGGGACGATATCAACCATCAAGCGGCTAATGCTGTCGAGCAGATCGACCGCAGGATAAAGGCCCTGTGCGGCGAGGTTCCGCGACAGCATGATGTGGCCGTCCAGCAAGGAACGGGCGGTATCGGAAATCGGCTCATTGAAGTCATCAGCTTCGACAAAAACCGTATAAATCCCCGTGATGCTGCCCACAGGCGACGCGCCGGCCCGCTCGAACAATTTCGGCAGCAGCATAAACATCGACGGCGGATATCCTTTCGTCGTGGGGGGTTCGCCCGCTGCCAGTCCGATCTCGCGCTGCGCCATCGCAAACCGGGTGACCGAGTCCATCATGAGCAACACGTCGTGCCCGAGGTCGCGAAAATACTCGGCGATAGCGGTGGCGACAAAGGCGCCGTGCAACCTGAGCAGGGCGGGTTGATCCGATGTAACGACCACGACCACGGATCGCTTTAATCCCTCTTCACCCAGATCCTTCTCAATAAAATCCTTCACTTCTCTTCCCCGCTCACCGATAAGAGCGATGACGTTGACTTTGGCCTCCGTGTTGCGCGCGATCATTCCTAAAAGCACGCTCTTTCCCACACCGCTGCCCGAGAAAATGCCCAGCCTCTGTCCTTTCCCGCACGTGAGACAGGCGTCGATCGACCTGATGCCGAGAGGAAGCGGCTCGGTGATGCGACGGCGATGCATTGGATTGATTGGCTCTCCCATGACGGGATATTCATCTTCCAATCGGATCGGGCCTTTCCCATCAATGGGCTGTCCGGTGCCGTCGATCACGCGGCCGAGCATATCGGGGCCTACACGCATCTTCAACGGCCTGTCGCAGGGCTGCACAACACTGCCGGGCGCGACCCCCCGAATGTCGCCGAGCGGAATTAACAACGCCTTGCTGTCGCGAAAACCGACGACCTCGGCAAGAGCTGGTTTCGTTCCATTGCCGGGATAAATCGTACACATCTGCCCGAGCGAAAGACCCGGACTGGTCGATTCGACAATCAAACCGGTCACCCGCGTCACTTTTCCGCAAGTCTTTATCAGTTCCGCCTTCTCTATCCGCTCGCGCCAACTCTGGATTTCAGGCAATATGTTCATTATTCCGCGTCCGCAAGCAACGTCTTTCGCGCCGCTTGCAGTTGAGAACGAGGCTGCGCATCCACCTTGACGAGATGCGTCTCGATAATACATCCTCCCCGCTCGATACTCTGATCGCCGATGACTTCGATCTTCTCGATCCCGTCGAACATGCTCATGAGCGGCTGTTTGTGGCTTTTCATGATGTCTTCGTCCGCCGGGTTCACCCGAATGATCAACTTCTCGCGCTCCAGGATTTTTCCGATCGCTTCCTGAGCCTGCACCCTTACGAGCGTCCGGTCGGTGCTGATCTCCCGGTGAATGATCCGCCTCGCAAGTTCGGTGGCCAGATCGGCCAGGCGAGGCACCAGCAAGCGCATCATGTCGGCTTCCTGGCTCTTCAACTGCGCCACCAGAGAGTCCAGCACTTCAGCGGAAGCTTGCTTCGCTTCCTCCAGCGCCTTCAAAGCCTCCTCGCGCCCCCGCGCAAGGCCCTCTTGGTACCCCTGCTCCTGCGCCAGGAGATAAGCATGCTCGGCATGAGCTTTCGGTATGGGCTGACGGCCTTTCTTCTCAGCATCATCGGGCGGGTTCGCCTGGTCAAGTCGCTCGCTTACAGGGGGGGAATCCTGCTCGGGCGAGGCCGGCGACAGGTCTGAGTCTTGTGACGGCAAGACAATCGCCAAATTCTTCTTTTCGAACTTTTTGACCTTTGAAACTTCGTCTCTCTGGTGCGGTTTGATTATCTTAGACAACGAGCTTATCCTCGTCTTCGCGCCCGAGAATGACGATTTCGCCGGCATCCTCAAGGCGCCGAATTACCTCGACAATCCGCATCTGCGCCGCCTCGACGTCGCGAAGTCTTACCGGCCCCATATATTCCATGTCCTCTCTAACCATCTCGGTCGCGCGATTCGACATGTTGCTGAATATCTTGTTCTTTACGTCCTCATTAGCGGCCTTGAGCGCAAGCGTCAGATCCTTGTTTTCTATCTCCTTTAGTGTCCGCTGAATCCCCGCGTCGGTCACCATGACAATATCGTCAAATACGAACATCAGGCTGCGTACCTCATTGGCCAGCTCGGGATCACGTTCGGTGAGATTGGAGAGAATACTTTTCTCGGTCGCGCGATCGACGCGGTTCAATAGCTCCGCTACATTTTTCACTCCGCCGACCTTCGTCATCTCCGGCCTGATAACCGAAGCAAGTTTGCGCTCCAAAACCATCTCAACGTCTCGAATGATTTCCGGCGAGGTCTGCTCCATGTTGGAAACACGATAAATGACTTCGGTCTGTAACTCTTCCGGCAGCGCCGCAAGCACCATAGCAGCAACGGCGGGCGTCAGATGAGCCAATACGAGCGCAATGGTCTGCGGATGCTCGTCCTGAATGAAACTCAGGATCTGGCTTGGATCGGCCTTGCGCACGAACTCAAACGGCGTTTCCTTGATTGCGGTTTCCAGGCGAGTCAATATCTCTGCGGCTTTCTCGATCCCGACGGCTTTGTTTAACGTCTCGCGCGCATATTCCACTCCGCCGTATGAGAGAAAATCCTTTGCCTGGGCCATATGGACGAATTCTTCAACCACCTTCCGCTTCAATTCGGGAGGAATGCTGCCCAGGCTGGCGATCTCGAACGTCAATTCCTCGAGCAGTTCCGGATCGAGCTGCTTCATGATCTTCGATGAGGATTCACTGCCAAGCGTCACCATCAGGATGGCCGCCTTTTGCTTGCCGGAGAGTTCGGAAGGATCAATCATAAAAACATGCCGCCTTCTCGGGTTAGCGTCCCAGTCACTGTTCCTTCAACCAGACTTTGAGTAAAGAGGCCGCCTCGTCGGGCTTGTTCTCGACGAGTTCCTTCACGTCAGTTGTAAGATCTATCTCGCCGCCGCTCACCAGGTCCACATGGCCGCCGATTTCATCTTTGTGCAGCACCGGCGGAAGCGCCGGAATGATTCGCTTGACCAGCGAGCGAACAAGGAAAAATAAGAGAAGAAGCGCGACAATGGTAATCGCCGTTTTCGCAATTGAAAAATACAGGTCGCGAGTCTGTTCCCTTTGAGCGGCAACGGCGATCTCGCGCTCTTTCTCAACGGCGGCTGTGCTCAAAGGCACATTGATGACTTCAACGTTTTTCACCGCCGGCTCTCCCACCGCCGCCAGCACCATTCGTCGATACTTATCCAGTTCATCGTCGCTGCGCGGCACATACTCGACCGTCGTGATGCCGTCCGGCTTGCTGATTCTGTTGTTCGTGCCATCGACCACAACTGCAACCGAGATGCTCTTGATGCTCGATTGCGATTTTATGATGTGGTCGACGGTCCTGCTGATTTCGTAATTCGTGATCGCAAAAGAGGCTTCTCTGAGGGGACCCCTTTGCGCGCTCAGCGAGGCAACCTCGGGCAGGTTCGAGCTGATGCCCGCAACTCCCCCAGCGCCCGCCGGCAGCATCGTTTTCTCCTTCTGACGCTGCTCGCTGCGAACCGCCACGCTGTCCGGGTCGAACTTCTCTTCCGTCCTTTCGATCTGATCGAAGTCCAACTCTATCGAAACGCTCACCACCGAGTTGCCCGGGCCGAGGATCCGGTCGAACATGCTCTTGAGCTTGTCGTGGTAGTACTTCTCGACCCGCGAGCGCATCTCGAATTGCGTCGCGCTCATTTCGGAAGGAGCCATCGAGGGCTCGGTTGGCATCGCAAGCAGATTCGCATATTGGTCCAGAATCGTCACATTTCCCGGATTCAACCCCTCAACGCTGCTCGCCACCAGGTGCTGGATGCTCTTGATTTGACGCCGGTCCAGCGAATCCGCGATCGCCAATTCGAGAAAAACCGACGCGCTCGGCTGCTGTTGCTGGTCGGTATAGAGCCGTTCTTCCGGCATCGCAATCTGGACGCGCGACCACCGAACCTCTTTGAGTTGATTGATCGTCCGGGCGAGTTCGCCTTCGATGGCACGCTTCAGATTGATCTTCTGCTCGAAGCTGGTGATCCCCAGTCGCGACTGGTTGAAAATCTCGTAGCCGACTCCGCCGCCGCGAGGCAGGCCTTCCTGCGCGAGGAGCAGGCGCGTCTCCGCAACCCGCGCCGCCGGAACACTGATACTGGAGCCATCGTCGGATGGTGTGAAGGGAATACCGCCCTCTTTCAACTTTGCGGCTATCTCACCGGCATCCGACTGCTGGAGGTTGCTGAAGAGTGTGCCATACCGGGGAGTCGTCTGGAAGACGATAAGGTAAAGCAACCCCGCGAACACACCTCCGAAACAGAGGACCAGGAAAAACCGCTGCTGAACGTTCAATGCGTTCCATAGCCTGCTCGTCTGCTGATACAACTGACGAAGAAAATCCATTTATGCGCGCCTTCTCCCTCCGCCGCCCCGTTACACCTGCATCCGCTGAATCTGATCGTAAGCCGAAATGATCTTGTTGCGAACCTGCAACAACGTTAGAAAGGCGGCATTCGCCTTCTCTATGGCGACCATCGCTTCGCTCACGTTGGTGATCTCGCCGGTGATCAATTTGCCGATCGTCTCGTCAGCCGCCGTCTGCAATTGCTGGATCTCGCTGATCGAGTTCGCCAGATAATCCTTGAACGAGAGACCAGCCTCCTCCGGCTGTTGAACGCTCGGCTTCGGTATCGCCGGAAGAATGGGTTGCGGAGCGTTTATGCCGCCGATCAAGATTTCATCAGCCATTGCCCTGTTCCCTTCTCTTTACGTTGGCCGATCAGCCGTCCAGCCTTTTCTATTCCCTGATGATATCCAGCGTGCGCCCCAGCATCGACTTCGTCGCGTCAATAGCCGTTATATTGGCCTCATAGGCTCTCAGAGCGGTCATCATGTCAACCATCTCTTCCACAACGCTCACATTCGGCATCTGCAGGTAACCATCTGCATCCGCATCGGGATGGCCGGGATCGTATACGACGGGGAAAGGCGTCGGATCGTCAACAACTCCCGCCACCCGGACTCCGGCAGAACCATAAGGCGCACCGCCGGCCCCCATCGATTTCAGAATCACAAGCTGTCGCCGGAACGGCCCCCCTTCAGCCGTGCGAGTGGAATTGACATTGGCAAGGTTGTTCGCAATCACATCCATTCGCACCCGCTCAGCGTAGAGCCCGCTCGCGCTTATATCCAAGGCTGAGAATATCGGCATTCCCTCATCCTCTTATGGCATCCGCAGTACGTCGCGCACTTGCTGATACCGGCCCCTTAATATGCTGGAAAAAACGTCGTAACTGCTGGAGTTCTTCAGTACTTCGACCATCTCCCGATCCACGTCAAACTTACTCTCGTCAGTCCGCCCGGCCGCATAGTCGTCGGCTGCGGTAACCAGCGCGGGCCGCGCCGAAGGCTGCCTGATATGCCCGGGACTCGTTACCCTCAGAGAAATCGAACCGCTGCTTTGCATCGCTTGTCGAAGGCTATCGGCGAATGAAATACGAGTCGGGGTGAAATTCGGAGTGTTCGCATTGGCCACGTTATTCGCGAGTACGCGCTGCGATGCCTCCAAAACTCCGAGCACGTGCTCGAGTATGGTTGTAACTTCGCTAGTACTCACGGCGCCTCCCTAATCGGACCATTCAAGTCGAAATTCGGCATATCCGTCGATGCCTTTTTCCGGGCAATAACTGTGCCATGAGAACTGCATGTGACAATAAATCGTAAGACCTTGCCACGCAGTGGGTTAAATTGTTGAAGAAGAAAACGCTTTCTCGACTCCAGGTAAAAACTGCCACTTTGTGCGGAAAAAAATGCCGGGATGTGAAACGGAGCGGTTTCGCCTTTTTCTCGTGGGTTCTCGCAGCAAGTGAGATTGCTGCCGCCATTGCAGAACGGGAAAAATCAGCCTTCATCCGATGAAACAGCCTCCGCCAAACCGTTTTCCCGGTATTCCTTGAGCTTATTCCTCAACGTTCGCACACTGATATCCAGGATTTCCGCCGTCCGCGTCTTGTTGTTATTGGTTCTCTTCAGCGTATGCAATATCATCAGCCGTTCAGCCTCTCCGATCGTTGCGCTTTCTGGTAAAAAGACGCCGTCCGAAGACTGCGGCCGGGTTTTCTGTAGAGGGAATGCAAAGTATTCCGGGGTGATCGATTCTCCGGGACAAAGAACCACGGCACGCTCAATACAATTCTCCAGTTCTCTCACGTTGCCCGGCCAGTTGTGGCGCATCAGCAGGGCAAGAGCCTCGGGATCCAACTTCTTCATTTGGTCGTTGTTTTCCAGGGCATGCTTCTTCAAAAAATGTTGGGCCAGTGCCGGTATGTCTTCCTTGCGGTCGCGCAAGGGCGTTATCTTGATCGGAATGACATTCAACCTGAAGTACAGATCCTCGCGGAACCGCTGCTGTTCGATTGCGGTTTCCAGATCCCGATTCGTCGTGCTGATGATTCTCGCATCCACCTTGATCGGTTTGGTCCCGCCGACCCGCTCGAACTCCTTCTCCTGCAGCACGCGCAGCAACTTGCTCTGCAGGCCGGGATCCATCTCTCCTATTTCGTCCAGCAGGAGCGTCCCTTCATCGGCTAATTCAAATCGGCCGATCTTTTTGTTGATGGCATGGGTGAACGAGCCCTTCTCATGGCCAAACAGTTCGCTTTCAAGCAAAGTCGGCGCAAGCGCCGCACAATTTATCTTGATGAACGGCTTGTCTTTGCGCGGACTTGCGTAATGGATCGCGCGTGCGATCAATTCCTTGCCGGTCCCGCTCTCGCCGCGGATCAGCACGGATGCCTTGCTCTGTGAAATCTTCTTTATTTGGTCGTAGATCGCAAGCATCGCCTGACTTGATCCGACCATTTCCTGAAAATTAAAGCTCTGCTCGATCTCCGAACGAAGATACCTGTTTTCGTTTTCCAGCTTGCGCTCGTATAAAGCCTTCCTCACCACGTGCTCGATCTCATCCGGAGTGAACGGCTTCATGATGTAATCCGCGGCGCCGGCCTTGAGCGCCTGTACCGCCGTCTCGACCGAGGCATAGGCCGTCATGATGACAACCGAGGTGTCCGGCTGTATTCTCTTCACGTTGCTCAGCAGTTCAAGCCCGTCGATTCCCGGCATCTTGAGGTCGGTGACGATGAGATCGAATGCGTTATTTTTGATTTCGTCCAGACCGGCGTTGCCGTCGGCCGCAGTGATTAGCTCATATCCCGCCCGAAAAAGAGTTTCTTCGAGAAAGTCGCGCATGAGCGGCTCATCGTCGATTACTAGAATCTGTGCGCGCGGCATGTGAAGCCTCCGCTCTCATTCATCCCTAACCTGCCGATGGAACTGATATCGTAAATAACGCTCCGCCTTCAGGCGGATTCGTAACAACTATCTGCCCGTTATGCGCTTCAATGATCTTCGAGGCGATGGCCAATCCAAGCCCCGTTCCTTTTTCCTTTGTCGTATAGAACGGATTGAAAATCAGGGGAACCTTGGCCTCGTCGATTCCCGGACCCGTGTCCTTTATGCCGATGTCCAGCCACGTCCCGTTGCGGCAAGATCCCAACGCCGCCAGAGCCCCCGGAGGAAGCCTCCGCCTGCGGCAAGCGATATCTAAAGCCCCGCCGCCCGGCATCGCCTGAATTGCATTCAACATGATATTCAGCAGTACCTGTTTCAACTGCTCGAAATCACCGTGAAGTTTGCCTTTCTTCGGCCCCGGCTTCTTGTGTACGCAGATTCGGGATCTCTTGATTTCCTCCGAAAGATATCCAAGGACGTTTGATATCAAAGTGCTGACCTCAAACTCCTGACAGTTCAGTTTCATTGGCCGCGTGAATAACAGCAACTCGCTCACAATCCGATTGAGACTGCGTGCGCCCTCCTGAATCTTTGTCACCAGTTTGAGACGCGGGTCGTCCGCATCGAAATCGCGCGCCAGCAGCGAAGCAAAGCCCTCGATCCCGCCGAGTGGATTGCGGATTTCATGAGCGACGGTCGCCGACATTTGCCCGAGCGCCGCCAGCCGGTCCTGCCGCCGGGCCTGCTCTTCCAAATCGCGCAACTCACTCAGATCTTCAAACACCTTCACGGCGCCAGTCAGTCGCCCGCGGCTGTCGCGCGTGCGCGAAGTGCTTTCCCGCACGGGAAATGCCGGGCGTCTTTTAACCTTCATCTCACGCGTCACATGTCTATTGTCCGCGGCGCCGCCGGCAGCGTTTGCCGGAGCAGCCATGCTGAACGGGCTCTCGAAAACATCTTCATATCTTCTTCCAAGAACGTCGGCGCTGTTCAGGCCGGTAATCTTTTCGGCGGCTGTGTTGAACGCGGTAATGGTACCGTCCGGTCTTTGAGCGATCACTCCATTCGTGACACTCTGGAGAATGCTGTTGAGATATTCCTTGACTTCGCTCAACTCGCCTACTTTGTGATTGAGTTCGCGGTTCGTCTCCTCGAGCTTGCGGTTGAGCGCCGCGAATTTGACCTGAAGCGCGATATATGCGCGCTGCAATTGCTGTGTGCTGTCGTTAAATGCGGATACCGCTTCCGCCAGACTCGCGCTTGGCTCCGGGTTCAGCCAATTTCGTTCATGAACCGTGGTTTGCACTGAACAGGTCCTTTATACGACCGCATCGCATCGGGGCCGGCATTCACCTGCCGGAGTTGCTCTTCAACCAGATCCTTCGCATGTCCGAGCTCACTCTGGCTGTTTGATTCGAGCTCGAGGAGCTCCTCGAGCAGCCTCCGTATCTCGTCCACAAGCCCGCGCACGCGCCGTCGCGTCTCCTCGTCGGCCAGTTGGCTCCGCGATTCCCAGGCATCGCGCAAGGGGGCGCTTGAAACTTCAATGGATTCTATTTCCTGCAATATCGTTCTTTTTTCTTCAAGAACGCCGATGAATCCGTCAATGTGCTTCTCCGCAATCTTCTGCGCCTGTTTCTTCGCCAGGCCGATTAGTGTTCGATAGAGCTCCGCCTGGGCGCGCAGCATCTGTTGAAACCGCTCAAATTCCCGCTCAATCGATTCGCGCATCGGCTTCAGCATCTCCGGCATCGGGGTTGGACCGTTTCACCCTTAGATCCAACAGCGTCCTCCGCTGCTTTGCGACGGAAACATATTCAGAATCGGGATACCTGCGCTCCAACTCGGAATAGTCTTCTCTCGCCTTCGAATACTGCGCAAGCCTGAAATAACAGTTTCCTCTCTGACACAACGCCCAGGCCGCATCTGACAACGGAAATTGCGGAGGGGAAATTGCCGAGTATAAGCTTGCAGCTTTCTGATAATTCGCCCTCTCATAGAACCGGTCGGCCCAATCGAGCACGATTTTTCGAGCTTCGAAAGGGGCCTCCGCCTGTTCCATCCCGATAAGTTTGCGAGTTACGTCGTGTATTCTTGCTGCTTCAGCTTCATCGCCCAGTTGGAGGTTAATGTGCATTAATAATGCCAACGTGGAAAAATTTTCCTTCGCCGTCTTCAGCGCGATCGCCTGATGGATCTCGCGGCGTGCTTTCTTGAAAGATCCAAGTTCGGCGTTTGCTCTTGCCTGCAAGTAAAGGAGGTCAAACTTTTCGGCGGGCGAAAGTGAATCCTGGTTGATCGACGAAGCCGCTTTCAAAAAGTCCTCGAATTTGCCGGCTTCAAAAAGCGTTCTGGCGATTTTTAAAGAAAAAGCTGGCGACTTTGCGCCTTTTTCGCGGGCTGATTCGTAGGCTTCAAGCGCGTCATTATATAAGCCGGCCTGCAAGTAGATGTCCCCCTGCCTCTCGATTACAACATGCTGTTCAATCGTTGTTGTTCCTGAAGCGAGCAGGCGGTCGAGTGTTTTATATGCCCCGTCAAAATCTTTTAGGCTCGCCTGTATGTCGGCCAGAAGAAGGAACGCCTCCGCTATGCTTGGCGAAAGCTGGCGCTCCCGGGTGAAATCCTGCAGAAGCCGTATCGCTTTTACATTTTCGCCATTTTTCCAATACAATTTTGCAAGCCCGACGAGAGCGGAATCATTCTCAAAATCGAGCCCACATGCCCGCTCCGTCAGGAAGATCGCCTCCGAAAGATTGCCCATCTCGGATTCAATCCGGGCAAGTTCCAGCAGCGGCAGCGGCGCTTCTGGGAAGAATCCAGCCGCCTCCTTAAATGCGTTGCGGCTATCTTCGACCCGAGCGAGCGATTCGAGCGCTTCTCCCTTCAGCATGAATGCGTCGGACAAAACAGGTGAATCGGGAAAAAAAGTGATGACATCCGAAGCGGCTTTAACCGCCTCGTCCGCCTTGTTCAGCCCCAGCTTCGCTCTGCCGAGAAGCAGCATAACTTCCGGACGTCCGTGAGCAACCGGCGATTCCTTCAGCCACTGTATGCAGTAATTCGCCGCCTCCTGATATGCCTGCTCATCGAGCGCGGATTGAGCAAGAAATTGCAGCGCTGCGGCAGCATGCGGACTCCCGGGAGCATCGCGAACGAGGGCTTTCATCTGAGTTTCGGCATGATGCTTTTCCCCGAGTTCCCAATGTGTTTGACCCAACAGAAACCGCGCATCCCGAACCAGATTCTCATTCGAGGATTCCTGGATCAGAAGCGTGAGCAGGTTACGAGCCCGTACAAAATCGCGTGATCTGTAGTGGTTTCTGGAGAGCAGAAGCCTGATTTCATCTGCCTTTTCCGGTTCCCGCAACGCGCCCAGCATTTTCTGGTATTCGGCGTTCGCTTCGGGAAAATAACCCACATCGGCGAAATTCTCCGCAAGCTGCATCCGGGCAAATGGAACACGGGGCTCTGCCGGATAACGAGTTAGAAATCTCTCATACAATTCCCGCGCCTCGGCCGCTGAGCTTTCGTCCTGCCGCAATTGTTCGATCGTCTGCGCACAGAGCAACAGCCCATCAGCATGCGTAACACTAGTGGACTCCTTCTGAAGGAGCCGCAGCAGCATCTGTTCCGCTTTCTCCACATTTCCCTCGGCCAAAAGATCTTGCGAGTACATCAGATACCGCTCTTCCCAATTCATGGCCTGCGGATATCTCTGCTTCAGCATCCACTGCTCTTTACCCGTCTCAAAGAACAGAAAACCGCACGCCATAAGCAATCCGGCGCCAGCCCCAGCGCAGATAGAAAGTCCGACTTTTTCGCGTACCAGCGATGAAAGAAAGACCGGCATTTTTCTGAAAAATGAGGAAATACTGGATAAGGTATCGGATATCCGAAGGAATGATAGGGGGGGTTCAGAGGCCTTTCGCGTCGTGCTTTGTTCCGGAATCTCGCTGTCCGCATGCTCTATCATCTGCTCTGCCGCCGGCTCGGGGAAAACGACTGCAAATCGGGAGTCCACAACTTCTGGTATTAATTCCGGTAACTAATACAACATGATGTTATCATAGCGATGAAACATTGTCAACATTATTTTGGAAAATTTTTCCCACCCGGCGTGTGAGGGGTACCCTCCTCTCTTCTGTATTTAAATCAACTTGTTATCGATAATCGCAATAAATCTTTTGATTTAACCAAAACGTCAGGATATAATGAGCATGCAAAACCGGTTTTGTGTTGCCGAATTCGACAAACAAGGGATAAAAAGATGCCGCTCCAAGCCAGGCCGCTCATGATACAGGGAACCGGCTCCGATGTTGGTAAGAGTGTGATAGTGGCCGGCTTATGCCGGATTATCCTGCAGGATGGTCATGATGTCGTCCCCTTTAAATCGCAAAACATGGCGCTCAATTCTTATGTGACGCGGGAAGGCCACGAGATCGGGCGCGCGCAGGCGGTGCAGGCGCAGGCCTGCCGGCTTCATCCCCACGTGGATATGAATCCGGTGCTGATCAAGCCCTCAAGCGACTGCAAGGCGCAGGTGGTCGTGATGGGGAAACCCGCGTTCGATCTGCCGGCAGAAGCATTTCCGACGTATCGCACGCGCGTCGAGCATTTTGTGCGGCAGGCGTATGAGAACCTTGCAAGCACACATGAAATTGTCGTCCTTGAGGGCGCCGGCAGCCCGGCGGAGATAAATCTGCGAGACGGCGACATCGTGAATATGGCAATGGCTGAGATCGCGGATGCGCCGGTTATCCTCGTTGGAGATATCGATAAGGGAGGCGTATTCGCCTCTTTTGTGGGAACGCTCGAACTGCTCGAGCCGCAGGAGAGGAACAGAATCAAGGGATTCATCATCAACAAATTCCGGGGCGAAAGAAAACTGCTTGCGCCGGCTGTCGACTTCCTCGAACGGCGCACAGGGAGACCCGTCTTTGGAACCATTCCCTATTTCACCGAAATTCGGATTCCCGAGGAAGACTCGCTCGCCAGGAAAGCGGCGCTCAAAAAGAAAGGCAGGAACGATGCGATCGATATCGCGATCGTTTTCCTGCCGCACGTCTCGAACTTTACCGATTTCGATCCGTTCGAGGCGGAACCCGACGTCAACCTCCGCTACCTGCACCCGGGAGAAAGCCTGCCCCAATGCGACGTCCTTGTCCTACCGGGCACCAAGAGTACCATCGACGACCTCCTTTACCTGCGCGAGCGCGGCATCGACAATCAGATCATCTCGTTCGTCGGTAACGGCGGTACGCTCATCGGCTTTTGCGGCGGATATCAGATGCTCGGGAAAAGACTGAGCGATCCCGACGGCGTCGAGTCGGAGGCGAGAGAAACGCGCGGTCTCGGCTTACTCGATGTCGAGACCGTTTTCCTGAAGGAAAAACACCTCTACCAGGTGGAGGCGGTCCATGCGCAATCAGGCCTGAGTGTCCGCGGCTATGAAATCCATATGGGCGAAACCCATCTCGGCTTGGGCGCCCGCCCCGCACTACGGCTCTTCTCCAGAAATTCCCGCACCGGCCTTTCACTCGATGACGGAGCGGTCTCTGCGGACGGCCGCGCCTGGGGAACATACGTTCATGGGCTGTTCGACGACGATGTTTTCCGCAGGAGCTTCATTGATTCGATCCGCGAGCGAAAAAACCTTCAACCGTTGGGATCGGTAATGACCCGCTATGATGTCGATCTCGAATACGATAAGCTGGCCGCGCTGCTGCGCCAAAACCTCGATATCGACGCGATCTACCGCGTTCTGAATGCTCAGGCGCAGCGCTCTCATTGACATATCAATTGGTAAAATGATTTAATTCTTCATTCACCGGGGACGTCCCAGGCAGGACCCGAGTCGGGAAAGGAGCAGCGCATGAGGAAATTCGGATGGGTGATCGGTTTGTGCGGCGCAATTATTCTCTTGTCGAGCTGGTTGTTTATCGGACCAAGTGAGGCTGCGAAATGGCCAAGCGCAGGCAGCACCTTTTGCTGGGAAAACGAGGAGGGGGGCGTTTTAATACTTGTTGCGACGGATATGGGCAGCCAGCATTTTTTGATAAATGGCAGGTATACCTCGATTGAAGGCAAAGTCGAAGCTCTGATTGGCAGTGCTGAGATGAACGCGGGAAACGTTCACATGACGCTTGTTTCTGCGGGTACTGATGATACTGACACATTCGCCTACATCAACAGAATCGTACTGAGCTTGCCGACGTTGAGCGGAACATACGAAGGGTTCGGATTCTGCCATGAGATTGATTCCCCGGATCCAGATAATATTGGGATGGATCACGGAACCGGAGAACTGTTCCCCATTACCTGTAAATAACGAATCTGTCACATGCGACGAGAAGAAAGCTGGTTCTGGCCTACTTTCTCGTGAAATGGCGCATTGCGGCATGGCATTCTGAGCGTAGCGAAGAATCTCTCTTCAGCCTGAGAAGTCAAAGAAGAGTAGATTCTTCGTCGCCTTGCTCCTCGGAATGACAACGATCCTAATGTCCCCGGCGGAGAATCTTTACTGGACCGCCCCGCTGTCCCCGCCCTTTCTTGACGCTTTCGGAAGACCAAGAGGTAGATAAATCTTCACCGTAGTACCTTTATTCATCTTGCTCTGTATAGTCAACCTTCCGTTATGTGCTTCCACTATTTTCCGGCTGATGGCGAGCCCAAGCCCGGTCCCGGTTGTTTTCGTCGTGTAAAACGGCTGAAAGAGTCTCTTCATGGCTTCTGAATTCATTCCCCGCCCGGTATCCGTTATTGACAAACAAAGCCGGTTTGGGCCGGACAATCTGGACTCCACCTTGAGTGCGCCGCCCTGGGGCATTGCTTCCGCGGCATTTAAAACGATGTTTGTGAGAGCCCGCGTTATCTTTGAGGTATCAGCGAAGATCTCTCTCTTTTCGTTCTCGAGCGTTACCTCAGCGACGACACTATCAAATCTGTACAGCAGGTTCTTCAGGACACGACTGACCATAGGGCCTACCGGCTGCATTACCGGCTCGAGTCGTACTGCACGCGCATATTCCAGCAGCTCGTTGACCGTGCCGTTCAATTGATGGAGCCCGTACTCGAGCTCGGCGAGTATCTCCGTGTTCTCCTTACTGTCGCTCAGGGTGGTGCAAAAGGTATCCACTCCCAGTTGAATATTCAGAAGCGGGTTGCGGATCTCGTGTGCCACAATCGCCACCATTCGTCCGATGGCAGCCAGATTTTCTGCCTGTTGGAGTTGCTCCACCTGCTCTTTAACCGTCTTCTTAAGGCTCTTCGCAAGTCGGCGATATTTTTCTTCGCTTTCGCGCAGCGCATCCTGTGTTCGCCTCAGTTCTGTTATGTCCTGGATGGCGACGGCAGCGCCGAGAATTTTTCCGCCTGCATCCCGGATGGGCGCTGCGCTGTTAAGAACAAAGCCGTGCGAGCCGTCGAACCGCCTGATCTCGAGCAACTGTCCGAAAACCGTCTCCGCTTTTTGGACGGCCTGTGCCGCCCCCCATTCTTCCGGCCTCACAAGTTTGTCGCTGTCCGCCCACCACGCTTGAAACGCAGCGTAATCTTTTACTGCACCCACCGGCGGAATCGATTTGCCGTGATTTCCTCCCCAGATTCTCTCATACTCGCTGTTGGAGCGGATGATCCCGCCGTGCTTGTCCACGATGGCTACCCCCACCGGCAAGGCCTCCATAACCGCTTCGAGTTGACGCTTCTGGCGCTCTGCTTCGCTCAGCGCCTTCTTCAGGGCCTCCTCCGCCTGCTTGCGCTCAGTAATATCGTGAATCATGCCAACCAGCCGGACAGGCTTACCGGATACGTCAAAATCGGTAACATTAGCTTCCGAATGCAATATCCTCACCGAACCATCTGACAATAATATGCGATAGTCGACGCTGATGCGCGTGCATCCGGAGGTAATGAGATTTCTCAATTCCCTTACAGTTTCCCTATCATCGGGATGGACAATAGCCAGATTCCCTTCCGGTGTGGGCACATAAGTCATTGGGTCTTGCCCAAAGACACGATACATTTCTTCGGACCAATGCATTTCACCCGTCTGAAGATTCCACTCCCAGCTCCCCATGTGAGCGACTCGCTGCGCTTCAGCCAGGCCGCGTTCGCTTCTGCGCAGCGCCTGCTCGGAATGCCTTTGTTCGGTGACTTCATTGACGACCACATTGATCCCAAACACTTCGCCATCAGCGCCCTTAAGGGGAAGCCAATGCTCGATCCAATATCGCTGCACGCCGGGTTGGAATTCGGTCGTTCCGCTGAATTCAATATCGAGAACAGCTTCCCCGGTTCGCAAAATTTTTTCCGCGATTTCTTCGGCGAGCGGCGCCAGATCGGGCACGATCTCCCGGACTGTCTTGCCGATATGATCAATGATCGGGACCCCGTTCATATCCGCCAGCCGCTGATTAATCCGAACATACCGAAGTTCGCGATCGAAGACACATAAACCAACCGGTGCGGAATGATAAATGGATTCGAGTTCGGTCAATTGCTGATGAATCTGTTCCTGGCTCTGCTGCAACACCTCTTCCATCCGCTTGCGTTCAGTGATATTCATCAAGGCGGCAACTGCTCCGTTTGGTCTGCCGTCGGAGTCGAATGTTGGAACGATGTTGCCGAACATCGTTCGAACGTCCCCATTGTCAAAGACCCAATCGTAGCTGTAATTCCGCAATTCCCTTCCGGACGCGGACACTCGCTGGATCGGCAAATCCTCCGCCCGCATTTCCAGCCCATCCTTGAAGAGGCGGAAGGGCCAGTTGAATCCCGGCGAGGGGCCTGTTCTTGACATGTTGGTCCCTTCGGGAACGCCCGCCAGCTCTCTCGCGAATCGGTTTCCAAATATCTCGCGGCATTCATTATCCCGCGCGCTCAAAATGACCACGGGAGCGGCATCCAAAGTAGCCTGCAGGCGCGCTGCTTGCTCGCGCAGTTGTTTTTCGGTTGCCTTCAGAGCCTCCTCCGCCTTCTTGCGCTCGGTGATCTCCACGCCGATCCCGCCGATGTATCGCCGCCCAGAAGAATCCTGAAAGGGGAATTTGAAATTCCACCAATATCGGATGCGCCCGCCTGGATTAACAGTTTCTTCGACCACCTCCATCGTTCGCCCGCTTTCCAAAACCGCCAAATCATTCCTGCGGAATTTCTCCGCAACTGCCGCCGGCCACAACTCGGCGTCGGTCTTCCCGCGCCAATTGAAACGGGTTTGAAATCGATTCTTAACGGCCTGGTTTAAATATATATATCGCCCTTCCTCATCCTTGGCCCAGGCGATTGCCGGGCTGTTATCCATGAAGGCCTGGAAGCGCTCTTCTCGCTCGGACGCTTCTTTTTCCAATTCCGCTATGCGGGCGCGGGCCGCTTCGAGTTCTCGAATGAGTTCCTCTTTTGTCTGGTCCACATGAGCCATGGCTCACCTCGTGAATCGGGTACTGTGCGCCCTACGCGCAACATCATTTTTTGCTGAAATCATATACTTTTTGCATAGCACAAGCAAGTGGCGAAACAATGCCGGGACCTGTACTTTTCTGGGCGCGGCGTGCCGTGCCCCTGCATCGTGTTCTTAGGGCATTGTGCTTGGTCAAATTGGCTCCAATTTCCGCTGCATCTCATACCCCCGCCGCGGCGATCTTCAAGATGGCTCCAACACTCCGCCATGCCCAAGCCATATCCCCTCCACCTGACGGGCGACTCATCGAGTCGCCCCTACATCCCGCTTCATTCAATCGCCATTCAACCACTTTCATAAACCGCAAAGGCGCAATGACCGCGGAGAAAGACACGAAACCGGAAATTTCTCTCTCTCATTTCTTCTTTCTATTTCCTTTGCGACCTCTGCGCCTCTGGTGTGCCAGGAAAAGCCTGGCTGACTTTATAATCTGAAACGTGATTATCCTGCTAATTGCTCGTACAGCAGGTAGCGAAGCGG
>QZKU01000138.1 GCA_003598085.1 Candidatus Abyssobacteria bacterium SURF_5 | reverse complement strand
ACCAAAGCTATCACTCAGAAGAAAAAGAACAAAAGCCGCCCTCGATCAAACTTTCCTACAGAAATTACTCGGAATTTAGATGCGTAAGCCCTGCGCGCGATGCGAGGCAAGGGAAGCGGTGCGCGTCTTTCAGCGTCGTGCGGCGCTGGAGCAAGTCCTTTCCGGGTGCATCGAGAAACGACTGCAGTCGCCGTTTTTCCGGCCGAGCTATCTCACGGTCGAAAGAGCGGCGACAGGGATCGGCTTTTCCTCTCGCTGAGGCTTGGGCAGCGCCTGCTCTGATAACTGTAATGCGGTCTCGACGAAATGATAAAACATCTTGGAAGGTTTGTCGAGGGTCGACGTGAGCTCGGGATGGAATTGGCTGGCCATGAAGAAGGGATGATCCTTCAACTCGATAATCTGCATAATCGGCTTGCCGCGCGCCTTGCCCGAGAAGATCATGCCGCCCTTCTCGAGTACTTTGATGTATTTGGGATTGACTTCGTTCCGGTGGCGGAACCGCTTGCGGGTCTTGTTCCCATACATCGAATACGCGCGGGTACCCTTCTTGACGATGACGTCATGGCCGCCAAGCCGCATGGTGCCGCCCATATTCGTTATGCCGATCTGCTCGGGAAGGTAGTCGATCACATGATGTCTGCAGGCGGTGCAAATTTCTCGGCTGTTGGCGCCCTTCAATCCGCAGACGTTGCGAGCGAATTCGACGACCGCCAACTGCAGGCCGTAACACAGGCCGAGGAAGGGGATATTATTCTCGCGGGCATACTTGATAACGGAAATTTTGCCTTCCGCGCCGCGCGCGCCGAACCCGCCGGCGACGATGACGCCCTGGCATCCCCGAAGCGCCTCCTGGACGGTCAGCTTTCCCCGCTCGATGTCCGTGGTTTCCACCCATTTCCTGTTGACCTTGCAATTGAGATGTGCGGCGCTATGGACCAGCGCTTCTTCAATGCTGATGTAGGAATCGGCGAGTTCTGTATACTTGCCGCAAATTGCGATCGTGATGGATTTTTTCGGGTTCTTGATGCGATTAACCAGTCGCTTCCATTGTTCGACCCGGTTGGGAATCTTCAAGTTCAACTGTTTCGCCAGCACGCGCCGCAGCCCTTCTTCTTCGAACACCACGGGCAACTCGTATACATAATCCAGATGCGGATCGCTGATCACGTTTTGCGTCGGCACGTTGCACAGCCAGTGAATCTTCATTTTGGTGCGTTCGGTGAGCCTCTCCTTCGAGCGGCCGATGATCACCTGCGGGATCAGTCCGCGCTCGCGCAGGAACAGGATGCTCTGCTGCATCGGCTTGGTCTTTTGCTGACCCATCTCATCGAGGACGGGAACCAATCCGAGGTGGACGAAGAGAATATCTTCCGGCTCGACCTCCGCACTCAATTCGCGCACGGCTTCCAGAAACCAGAGGTTCTCGATGTCGCCGACGGTTCCCCCGATCTCCACGAGCACGACGTCCGCCTGCTCCTTGCGCGCGATCTGCTTCAACCGGGCCCGAATCTCACCGGTGACATGAGGAATCACCTGTACGGTTTTCCCGAGAAAATCGCCGCGGCGCTCCTTTTCGACGAGGGACTGAAAGATTTTACCCGACGTGAGGTTCCACTCCGACTTGCAGCTTATGTTAAGGAAGCGCTCATAATGCCCGAAATCAAGATCGACTTCCCCACCGTCGTCGAGAACGAATACTTCCCCGTGCTCCACCGGGTTCATGGTTCCGGGGTCGACGTTCAGGTAGCCGTCGCACTTGATCGGAATGACTTTGTAGGTGGGGACGAGCAGGCGGCCTATGGAGGCGGAGACAACGCCTTTTCCAAGGCCGGACAACACGCCGCCGGTCACAACTATCCATTTGGTGGGTTTCATAATTATCGTTTACAGAAGCGAATAGCGGAATTGCAAATATCGATTTATATTATTCTAAAAACACAGATTATTCTATCATAGTTAGATATCGCGAGTCAAAAGAGGCCGGAAAAGTTTGACCTGCCCGCGCGATTGGAGTATTATAATGCATCAAATGCAGCGCAACACCAAAATGATGAAGACGCGAAAAAGGAAATGATAGGCCGATGAAGAAAATAGTTTTCGTTGAACCGAAAGCCCCGGGATTTCACATATATTCAAAGTGGTCGCTGCCGCGGCTGGGAACGGTGATTCTTGCGACCATCCTGCGCAATCGCGGGCATGACGTAAAGGTATTTGTGGAGGAGATACAGCGGGTCGATAAAGACGATCTGTTCGCCTCAGACCTTGTGGGTATCTCGACGATCACGTCCACGGCCCCCCGGGCCTATGCGCTTGCCGATGAAGTGCGCGCGAAGGGAGTGAAAGTGGTAATGGGCGGGGCGCATCCGACGTTTCTGGCGGATGAGGCGATGGAACATGCCGATTTCGTGATTCGAGGTGAAGGCGAAGAGGCGCTGGTGGAGCTGCTCGACGCCGTCGACGGAAAGCGGCCGCTTGAAACGATTGCGGGGCTTTCCTATTGGAGAAATGGGGAGATCACTCACAACAGGTCCCGCGAATTGTGCCCCGATCTGGACGCCCATCCCTCGCCGGACCTCTCGCTGATCGCCGGCTTTGGTACCGGCACTCGGAGCTTCTTTCGCAACCCGAACATCATACCGGTCATCACCTCGCGCGGCTGTCCGTTTAACTGCAAATTCTGCTCGGTCACGCCGATGTTTGGCCGCAAGTATCGGTTTCGCTCGACTGAGAAAGTGCTGGAGGATATCAGGCCATACGTCGACCGCACTATCTTCTTCTATGATGATAATTTTACGGCGAACAAAAAGCGCACAAAGGAACTGCTGAGCCGGATGATCGAGGAGGGGCTGACGCCGGATTGGACCGCGCAGGTGCGTGCGGACGTGGCGAAGGACGACGAGCTGCTCGACCTGATGGAGCGCTCCAAATGCTCCACCGTATATATCGGGTTCGAATCGATAAATCCGAGAACGCTGGATCTGTATTCGAAGGGCCAAACGCTCGAGGACATCAAGGAAAGCATCAGGAAACTGCACGAGCACGGCATCCAGATCCACGGGATGTTCGTCCTCGGCTCCGATGAAGACGATGTGCGGATAATCCGGGAGACCGCTCGATTTGCGAAAAAAGTCAAAATCGACACCGTCCAGTTCATGATCCTGACACCGATACCGGGTTCCGAAATCTTTCATGAGTTCGACGAAGGTAAAAAGATATTTACGTACGACTGGACACTGTATGACGGGCATCATGTCGTTTTCAAGCCCAAAAACATGGTGCCGATCGTGCTCCAGAAAGAGGCGGTCCGGGCGATGAAGAAGTTTTTCTCGCGCGCGCAGATGCTGAAGAGCCTGTTCAAGGGCGATCTCCGCCATGCCATCATCAAGGGGTACGCCAATCATCTGTTGAGGAAGTGGGATCGTTTCAACAAGGACTTCTATTATAAGTTAAAGAACGAACTGTATGAGGAACTGAACACTCAGATAATCAGGATTGCCGACAAACTCAAGCAGGCCGGCTTCGAAAAACCCACCATCGACGGCCAGTCAAGATAATGATCAGGCGAACAGGCGGGCCCGTCTTTCAGGCGAACCCGCGGCGCAAAAGGTGGAGATAGTTCTGTCCCTCGCCAATCTCACGAGGCGAACCCGGGCTCGCGGAACTGCACCAATCCGCTTTTTGAGCAGTGTCCCGCTCCACCCGGTTTGCAGCGAGAAACTATTCAGTCTCATCTCCCTGGGAGGATCCGCATGAACCTGAGGCACCTGGTTGTTGTTCCCCACACTCATTGGGATCGGGAATGGTATATGCCGTTCGAGCGATTCCGAAAACGGCTCGTCTCGATGGTCGATCATCTCTTGGAGGTCCTGGAGAACGATCGCGCGTTCACCTGCTTTGAGCTGGACGGGCAGACAATTCTCCTCGACGATTATCTCGCAATACGACCGGAAAATCGCAAGCGGCTGGAAAAGCTAATCCGCCAGGAAAGAATCCTGATCGGCCCGTGGTATGTGCAGCCCGACGAGTTCCTCGTCACCGGCGAGTCGCTCATAAGAAACCTGAGGATGGGAATCCGCTCAGCGAAAAAATACGGGAAGGCTTCTTCGGTCGGCTACCTGCCCGACCAATTCGGGCATATTGCCCAGATGCCGCAGGTACTGGCGGGATTCGGGATTCGTTCGGCGGTGGTGTGGAGAGGAGTCGGCCGGACCGTTACCGAAACGCAATTTCTGTGGGAGTCGCCGGACGGAACGCAACTATTCACCGTCTACCTCGCCACTTCCTATGGCAACGGAGCATTCCTGCCTCTCAACCCAAAGCAGTTAAGCGACAGCCTGCGGAGGGTCATCCAGAAATTGGAGCCATACTGCTCGATTCGCAGCATGCTGATCATGAACGGGCTCGATCATCTCGAGCCGCAGGAGGGCCTGCCAGAACAGTTGGAGAAGGCGGTGCGCAGGCTGGAGGGAGTGACGGCCGAGATCGGCTCGCTCGATGCATTCATTCAACAGGCCAGAAAACAGGCGCGCTCTTTGTCGGTTCATCGCGGCGAATTTCGAAGCCCGGAGCGAGCGCCGCTGCTTCCCGGGGTAACCTCCACCAGGATCAGGCAGAAGCAGCGCGCTTTTGAGTGCTGCCGGCTGCTGGAAAGATATGTTGAGCCGTTGTCGGCTTGGGCCGGCTTGTGCGGAGATACCCGGCCTCACGGCAGTTTCATCGAACATGCATGGCGATTGATTCTCCAAAACCAGCCACACGACAGCATCTGCGGCTGCAGCGTCGACAAAGTCCATGAAGAAATGGAAACGCGATTCGACCGCGTCGAACAGTTGGGAAAAGCGCTGCAAAAAGACTGCATGTCATTCCTTGCAAGCCAGGTGGATAGCCGTCACGCTCCGGCGGATTCACCCGTCCTCTGTGTGTTCAATCCTACCGCGGCGCGCTTTCAGCTTGTTGACGTTGAAGTCGATCTTGAGGAGCCCGACTTCATTCAATCCGTGAAAGATGCCGATGGGTCAATCATCCCCCTGCAGAAAACGGTCGGGGAGCGCGAGCTTTTTGTGCAGACCGAAGAGACGCCGGAGATGGTGCGCTCGATGGTCTCAGGAATGGAAGACCGCGAGCTGATCGGGTATTACATCAACAATGTCCTCTGGCGAAAGGACGGCAATATTCTGCACCTGAACCTGATCATGGGGCGAGCGCCCGCCGGCGAAATTGATTTCGATAAACGACGCAAGGAATTGTTGGCCGCGCTCGAAGATCCGACAATCGCAACGGTGAAGATCAGGGGAATCTCCGGCGCCAGAACGACCATTCGTTTCCCGGCGAAAGAACTGGCTCCACACGGACTCACGCTGTACTCTCTCTCTGGCGAGAGCGCGGGCGGCAGCGCAAGCGGTGGTTTAGAGGCTTCAAAGGAGAAGCTGGAAAACCAACATTACCGGATAACGATCAACAGTGACGGCACGATAGATATTCTCGACAAGGATCTGGCGATCGAATACGCTCGATGCCTCCACTTCATCGATGAAGGTGACCGGGGCGACACATACAATTTTGATGAGGTTCAGGGCGCCCAACCGGTCGCTGCCCCGGTCGGGCCGGTCGCCGTGTCGGTCATTGAAAACGGGCCGGTGCGAGCTGCTGTGCGGATCGAGGCGGTGTACCGGATTCCGGAGCGGCTGACGCCGGAACGTGATGCCCGATCGACGGCGGCGGTTGAGACAAGGATCAAGACCGAAATATCCTTATATAGGGACACAAAGCGGATCGATTTTCGAGTCTCATTGGAAAACAAAAGCGAGGATCACCGGCTCCGCGTATGGTTTCATGCCCCGTTTAAAGCGAGCGACGCCGTCGTGGAGACGACCTTCGGCACAGTCCGCCGGCCGGTTTCGGTCGAACCGGCCGAAGGATTCCTGGAAAAACCGGTCGGCACCGGTCCGCAGAAATGCTTTACCTGTCTCGAGGGGGGATCAACCGGGTTTGCTCTTTTCAATCGGGGCATCCCCGAAATCGAGGCCCTCTTCAACGAGAAAATTTCGGCGCTCGCCCTCACCCTGATCCGCTCCATCGGCTGGCTGTCAAGAGATGACCTTTTCTGCAGGCCGGGAGGCGCCGGCCCTCAGTTCAAGACGCCGGGCGCTCAATCACAGGGACGGCATTCGTTCGAATTCGCGTTTCTCAGCTATGCCGGGAATTTTGTTGATGCAGGGATTGCGCACGCCGCGCATGCGTATGCTTTCCCGCCCATCGCCGCCATAACCAATCGCCACAATGGAAAGCTGAGGAACAGAGCTTCACTGGTTGCGGCGGACAATTCCAACATCATCATCAGCGCGATTGAACGCTCTCGGCAGAAGGATTCGCTGCTCGTACGGATGTACAATGGAACAGAATCCTCTCAGCGCACCCGCGTGATCCTCTGGAAACCGTTGGACGGCGCGCATGAGGTGAACTTTCTCGAGAGGCAATTATCCCAAGGGCCGCTGAGCCTGAGCAGGAAAGGAATCTCCTTTCGGCCCGGCGAGATCAAAACCATCCGGGTGAACAGGAAATGATCCCTATCAAGGACAGGAATCCTGCGGACCTTTTTCCAGCGGTCACGCTCTTGCTGATTGCTGCGAACGTGGCGGTTTTCTTCTATCAGATTTCCCAGGGGCCTCAACATTTCGAGCAGGTGGTCATGAGCCTGGCCCTGGTGCCCAAAACATTCGTGGCGGAGCCGCTGGCGCCGAATCAATTCACCTCGCTTTTCACAAGCATGTTCATGCATGGGGGGATTTTGCATCTGGTCGGCAATATGCTTTTCTTATGGATCTTCGGGAATAACGTCGAGGATTACTTCGGTCACGGCAAGTTCGTTTTCTTCTATCTTCTGACCGGTCTGGCGGCGACTTTCAGCCATATCTTTACGCATCCCGGCTCAACGATCCCCGTGATCGGCGCAAGCGGCGCGGTTTCGGGAGTTCTGGGGGCATACTTTCTCCTCTTCCCGCGGGCGCGTGTGCTTGCGGCGATTCCGGTGTTCCTGTTCTTCTACTTTGTCGAGGTGCCGGCCTTCCTGTTCCTCGGCTTTTACATTTTCATGCAGATTCTGTTTGCCCTGCCAACCTTGATGGCGGGACCGGTTGATGCGCGCGGGATCGCCTGGTTCGCGCACATCGGCGGATTCTTCGCGGGAGCCCTCCTCTTACTCGTTCTCCGGAGGCGGAGCGGGTTTCGCCGGCGCAGATTCCTTTAAGCGTCAACCGCATGTGGGGCGGGCAGAGACTACGAATTGGCATCGAGGACGGAGACGCAGTTTTTTCCGGCCCGCTTTGCCTGATACATGGCCTCATCGGCCTTTCCCAACAGTGCTCGCATATCAATCTGTTCGTCCCCAGGCATCCAGCTCGCAATACCGATGCTTGCGGTGAGGAACAGGGGAACAGCGGAATCCTCCCGGAAAAAAGGAGTCTGTTCAACGGCCTGCCGAATGCGTTCGGCGGCGACAACAGCCTCGGAGCTCGAGCTCTCCACGAGTATCACAAGAAATTCCTCTCCCCCATAGCGCGCCACGAGGTCGTTTGCACGAACGGACTCCTTCAGGATTCCAGCGAACTGCTTGATATTGGCGTCTCCCGCGAGATGTCCCCATCGGTCGTTGATCGACTTGAAATTGTCGATATCTATGAAGAGGACGGAGATCGGGTGGCCGTAGCGCAATGAACGTTTGAGTTCTTTATCCAGAAATTCTTCACAATGGCGCCGATTTGCCAGGTCTGTGAGGCCGTCTTTTCTCGATTCGCTCACCAGCTTCAGGTTCGCTTCCCGCAACTGTTCGGCCAGCTTCTTTGCCTCCAGTTTTGCCGCCTCCAAATCCCTCAGCAACCGCTCCTGTTCATGGACAATACGACCAAGCTCCTGGTTCGCCTGTTCGAGCAGGTTTGCATATGTGGTGGGGCGGGTGTCATTCACCTCAAAGAGTTCCGACATCTCGCTCACGCGGCAATCGATCCGCCGCATCAAAGCCTCAAACTCAAGCTGACTAATCCCGAAATACTCGAGGGCCAACTCGCTTAACCCGTCGAATGAATTCCCATTCTTGTGGGTCGCGTACAGCCACTCTCCCATCCTCCCCGCAAAATATTGGATGTTTATCGAGAGCATCGTCTGCGGATCGGTCGAGGTCAGGCCCTGTGGCTCGTGGTGGTACAGGACGGGGATCAGAAGTGAATGAGGGAGTTTCCATTCCTCAAACAGGTGTTTTGCGAGTTCCACGTGGTCAGTCCCGAGATGTCTTCTCTCCACCGCCAATGGCGGAGCCAGTTGGTCGGGCGATTCTCTTGAGATGAGAGCGTATTCCCTGGGGGCGCAATGCCCAATTACCAGAACCCCAATATCCTGAAGAAGGCCCGACACAAAAGCTTCCTCCATGTCTCGCAACCCCGCCGCCTGCGCAAACTCGCGCGCCGCGACGGCCGTGTTTAACGAGCGAGTCCAGAAACCGGCATAATTGAATTTGCCACCCCCACCCGCCGACGACATCTGTAAAAGCGAGAAACTCAGCGTCAATGACCGGGTTGCACGGACACCAAGCACCACCAATGCTTGCGAGATTGTGCTGATTTTATGGGGAAAACCATAAAAAGGAGAGTTAACAATCCTCAGAATTCTGGAGACAAGGGAGATGTCGGCGCTGATTATCTCGGCCACCTGATTCAGATCGGCGGTTTCCCATTCACTAATAGAGAGCAGTTGTCTCGCCACAGCGGGAATTGTAGGCAGTTTTGAGGATCGCATCAGTAATTTCTTGATCTGAACTTCTTGAATCATAATGCTTCCTTCTGAAAATATCTTCCGGGTGCTGCCGCCAACAAGGACGCGTAAATAACCTGGCGCCGCACTACTAGCACTTAATATGCCACTTCGCCCTCGGGCGGCAACCTTCTCATAAGTCCTTGTCCAGTAAGAAGCTTATATTTAGTCAAACAAGAAACATTTCGTAAGAAAGCAGGAGAAAAAAAAGATATTGCGTTCAAAATAGTACAAGTTCGTATCAGAGATTTGACGACGAGAAGCTAAGCCAGCCAAAGAGGCTAGAAAACCCCATATATAGTGTTATCCTGCAAATTTTTTTCAATATATTGCATTTTTTCTTTGACTTAAAGCACACTCAATGGTATAATTACCGCGAAAACCACGGAGAAGCGGATAATCATCCACGAATGGGGTGATTTCAGTGGGAGCCGAGATGCGGGAGCATGAAGCAATGAAGACCCTGACGGTGGTGAACCAGAAAGGCGGCTGCGGGAAGACCACTATTGCGGTAAATCTGGCTGCATGTCTGGCTGCGGGCGGCGAGAGGGTTCTATTGGTGGACCTGGATCCTCAAGGACATTCCGGCGCCGCTTTGGGGATAGATGCTGACCGGTTGGAAAAGACCATCTATGACACGATGAGTGAAGAAGGGGACGCGGGCTGTTTCCGGCAGGTGCAGGTCCAGGTTGATGAAAATTTGGCTGTGGCGCCTTCCAACATAATGCTCAGCGCGCTCGAGCAGCAACTGAGCGGAAAAAGAGGAAGAGAAGACCGGCTGCGAGACGTCCTTATCGAGGCAATTCCTCATTTCGATTTCTGCATTATTGATGCCCCCCCGAGCGTCGGAATATTAACCATGAACGCTCTGAGGGCCGCTCAAGTGGCGCTGATCCCGGTCGACATGAGCCGATTCTCTCTGCAAGGGCTGCAGAAGCTGCTCGAGACGATCAATGTGATCTGCACCCGGACCTCGCACCATATTCGCACGAGAATTGTGGTCAATATGTATGAGCCGCGGACCATTTTCGCCCGCAAAATCCTTTCTTTACTTTCGGAGAATTTCGGGGATATCCTCTGCAAGACGCTCATCCACAGGACCATCAAGCTGGCCGAAGGCGCGATGGGCGGACTGCCGATACGCAAATTTGCTCCATATTCGACGGCCCATGAGGATTTTGCGGAACTCGCCCACGAGCTGTCGAGCGATCTGGACTTGTTTGATACTCCCGCCCCGTTTCCGGCGCGCGTGCTTTTCTCCTATTTTGACGAGAACGCGGCCGATGTGAAGGTGGCCGGCAATTTCAACGGGTGGGACGCCTCAGACAAATACCGGCTGAAGAGGGAGGGAAGCGGAAAATGGAGTTTATGTTTGCCGCTCCAGCCGGGCAAATATCAATACAAGTTTATTGTCGATGGCGACTGGAAGGAAGACCCGGAGAACCCTGCACAGGTTGTCGGGGAATTCGGGCAAAAGAACTCCGTCATTGAGGTGGATTGACAAAACCATCCCCCGAACCGTTCGAGGGAGGGCTTCTTTCTGCTAGACGAGCTTCAGAACAGGCAACAGCGACGGTACCGGCGATGGGCAGGCGCCATCGGAAGACTCCGGAAAAAGGATTCAAGGATATTTCTCACTATTTTCTTTCCGCGGCCGAGGCGGATGAAGTTGATACGGCAAGGACGGCTGGTCACCAGGCACATGAAAACCCTCCTATGCTCTCCGACAATAGTACCGCGAGCCCTCAGCGCTCGCTTCAGCCCATGCGCAGAAAGGAAAACTGTGCATCCTGTGCACATCTTATTGCCAGGGCGGGCCAGCCGTTCCAGTGCCGTATCTATTCGGTCGATCATTTCAAGCACAAGGTAAAACCCCTGGAAGCGATTTCATTACATCAGGGGCACACTTGTGTCTACTTCATGCGTATCACCTCCGGCCAGATCGAGGAAATCCTGCGCAGCCACGGCAGCACGCTGAGCGCCGAGTATGTCCGCGAGTCACCCCATACGGTCGAAGAGCGGACTGTTCAAGAGAAAACTGTAACGATCGAGCCGTATGGAGATCTGACGGCCGAAGAGGCCCTGCGGGAGGAATTACTGCGATATTTGCTCGACGGCTATTCCATAATCGATGCAACCGTCACTCTCAGATCCGACGTTTCCGACGAGAAACATCGCTCTTCGAAGACAACCCGAATCCGGTTGCACGTCCGGGAAGAGAAGCCTGAAAAGTGAGAGGTGAAGAGAGAATCAAAATGCGCGGCCGGAATTGCACCTCAATTTACGCTTCGCCGTGTGCAGTTTTCATTTCTTTCTCTCTCTGTTTGTAGAGAGGATTCCCAAAATCCATCGAGTCGGGCGAAACCAGCCACCGGAATTTCCCCTTGGCCACCGCGTCATCAAGCGCTTCTCGATAACGGGCGTAATTCTGTGGCGCCATCTGAACCAATTGCTCCCAGTCAGCTTCTATGGCAAGAGTCGGGCAGATTTTCGCGCAGTAGTAGCAGTAAATACACGGCTGCTGAATTCGAGGAGGCTCTGCCTCGGTGTCAATTCCGCTCACCGGACATTCGCTTGCGCACGTGCCACAGTGCGTGCATCTATCGGGATTGATAGTCAGCTTCGGCATTGACTGCCCCAGAAATTCAAGGCTCAGGAACTCCGCCGTCCGCACCCAATCCTCCGGAACCTCGTCAGGACTGGGAATCAGGCTTGTGACGCCTTCGCTGACTCGCCGGCTCCTCTCCGCAACGGCCACGCCGAATTCCTCGGCTTCCTTCAGATCGAGTTCATCCGGATGCCCGGTGGTCAAGGTGGGATACGGATAAAACGGAAGCGTGCCATCAGCGTAGGTGTCGTGGAAGCCGATCACAAGAGCCCCCTTTTCCCGCAGGCGCCCAATCACCAGGTTGAGGGCGTTCCCCATCACCGACCCATGTGTGCAGAACACGAACCACTGCCGGCCAGCTTGGGGAGGCAGGTTCCGCAAGAAATCGCGGATATTGAACGGCTCCTGATAATAGAAAACCGGACATCCCAGCCCGACCAGCTCATACTCTTCCAGTCGATGCGCTTCGACATCCCGAAAATTGATCAATTCGCAATGGCCGCTGACCTTCATAATCCCCAAGCGGATACGTTCGGCCGTTTTCCTGGTATTGCCGGTCTGCGAAAAACAAATGATCAAACTCTTCATTGGCCTGCCTCCGGAGCGGTCATTCTGAAATCCTGACCGACTGCAACAATGCGAATGTGTCCGACGACTGAGCGACTGGCTTTTGCTCCGGGGACCGGCGCCTTTCCACGAATTCAAAAGGGCGTGAATTCCGCAAATGGGGCCAGTCCCCTTCGCTTGCGGCAGTCGCCATAACGACTTCTTCGGATGACATTATAATGGAATGTGGGGATAGATGCGAATGTGCGGGATTCTGGGACCTGGAATCCTGACTGGACCCTTCATTGTTGACCATTTCCGTTGACTTACTCATAAAAAGCCAATATAATAATCTGTGAGGTGTTTTTATGTCCATTCTGCGAACGTTTCAGACCGATATAAGGGCTGTCTTTGAGCGTGATCCGGCGGCCCGGAGCACGTTTGAAGTCGTGTTCTGCTATCCCGGCTTTCACGCATTGCAGTTCCACCGCATTGCGCACTGGCTGTGGAATCGCCGCCTCAAGCTTTTTGGCCGACTAATCTCGCAACTGGCAAGGTTTCTCACCGGCATTGAAATTCATCCCGGAGCTACTATCGGCTCCGGTTTCTTCATCGATCACGGCATGGGTGTCGTCATCGGAGAAACGGCGGAAGTCGGCAATAATGTCACCCTCTACCATGGCGTTACGCTCGGAGGCACGAGCTGGAAGAAGGAAAAAAGACACCCCACGATCGGCGACAATGTGATCATAGGCGCCGGTGCCTCAGTACTGGGACCCATTCGAGTGGGCGAGAACGCGCGAGTCGGTTCGGGCTCTGTTGTTATCGAGGACGTCCCGCCAAATACGACCGTCGTCGGGATTCCCGGAAAAGTCGTTTACGGAAAACGAACCGACATTCTCAGCGCTGTTGATCTCGAACATGGGAACCTGCCGGACCCGACCTCCGAAGCCATCCGGTGTCTGCTCGATATGATCCATGATCTCCAGCGGGAAGTCCGCGAGTTGAGGTCAGACACGAACTCCGCCCTCAAAAGCGACTCGACGCTCCGTCCGTCTTAGGAATTCTACTCCCCTGAGGGAACGTGCCTCCTTTTACAAGCTTGTGTCCTTAATCACGGCGCTGCCATGCTCAGAAGCGCATTCGAAGAAGACGCTGCAAAGCGCCGGATTTTGTTTGCCTTTATGCATCGCACCGGGAGAGATTCCTCACTTCGTTCGGAATGACTAAGAGGCGGGCGGATGCTCAAGAGTGGTGGAATCTCTCAAGAGTGCCGTATTGTGGTCAAGAGCGCTGAGATGTGTTCTAGGAGTGCTGAGATGTGCTCGAATGGCGGGATGATGGAAAGCGGTTTTCAGAATTCCTTGAGTTTGTACTGGATTTTTCGGAGGCTGATTTTCAAAATTTCAGCCGCTCGAGTCCGATTACCGCTCACTGATTCGAGCGTTCTCTGGATTGCGTACTTCTCGATCTCTTCCAGCGAGGACCCCGGAATCGGCGGTACTGAATGACCGTCCGCAGGGTCGACTCCCGCGGGAATGGGAAAATGCTGGCGGCCGATCAGCGGCTCATTACACATGACTACGGCCCGCTCGATCATGTTTTCCAGTTCCCGCACGTTCCCCGGCCAATCATAGGACATGATGGCGGCGAGCGCATCCGCAGACAGACCCCTGACCGGCTTGTCGTTTTCCTTCGCGTACTTCATGGTGAAGTGATCCACCAGCGCGGGGATGTCTGAGATCTTCTCGCGCAGTGGAGGCATCTTTATCGTAATAACGTTGAGGCGGTAGTACAGGTCTTTTCGAAAAGTTCCTTCGGCCACCGCCTTCTCCAGATCTCTGTTGGTCGCCGCGATCAGCCGGACATCAACCGTAAACGTTCTGTTTCCGCCCACGCGCTCGAACGTCCTATCCTGCAGGAACCCGAGCAACTTGACCTGAGTCGAAAGGCTGATTTCACCGATTTCGTCGAGCAGAATCGTCCCGCCGTCGGCGATCTCGAATCGCCCCTGGCGGGTCGATACCGCGCCGGTAAAGGCCCCCTTCTCGTGACCGAACAATTCGCTCTCCAGCAGATTCTCTGAGAGAGCGCTGCAGGTTACCTTCACGTACGGCTTGTCTGCGCGCGGCCCATTTTGGTGGATGGCCGATGCAATCAATTCCTTTCCCGTACCGCTTTCCCCGGTGATAAGGATCGTGGCCCGGCTGGGAGCGACTTGCTCAATGGTCTTGAAGATCGCCTGCATTGCCGGACTATTGCCGATGATATTTTCGTATTTGTATTTCTCCCGCAATCTCTCCCGGAGATTTTTCGCCTCCTGCACCAGGTTGCGGTGGGCCAGAATTCTCTTTATCTGAAGCTCGAGTTCCTCGATGTTGACCGGCTTCGTCAGATAGTCTTCTGCGCCCTTTTTCATCGCTTCAACGGCGCTCTCCACGGTCCCATATGCCGTCATCATGACAAACGGGGTATCAAAACCTTTGAGCCGGGTCCGCGAGAGCAGCTCAATTCCGTCCATTCCCGGCATCTTCAAGTCGGCCAGAATGAGATCCGGGAGCTCCCTGCCCACGAGTTCAATCGCCTGATAGCCGTCGGCTGCGGTCAAGACATGGTAGCCGTCTTCAGTCAGAATTTTTGAAAGCGCTTCCCGCGTGTTTTTCTCGTCATCAACTACGAGTAAGGTAGCTCGACGCACCGAAAGAATTCTCCCTCTTCAGAGGCTGATATTTGGCGGGACCCACCGGCAGCGTAATCGTACACGTCGTGCCATGATCGCGCTTGCTCTGGATTTCGATGGTGCCGCCATGCATTTCAATAATATGCAGAGAGATGGGCAAGCCTAGCCCCGTTCCCGTCTCTTTTCTCGAATAGAAAACCTCGAATACCTTGTCCAAATCCTCTTCGGGTATGCCGTCTCCCGTATCTTCTATGTTCAGGATAACCCGCCTTTGCGTCTCCTGCGTTGTTACCTTCAATATGCCGCCGAGCGGCATTGCCTCAATCGCATTCTGCACGACGTTAATGAACGCCTGCTTCATTTTCTCCGCATCGAGCGAGAGCAACGGAAGGTTGTCCATATAATTGCGCTCGAGCGAGATCGAGTTCTGCGTCATACGGACGTGAAACAGTGCGAAGACATCATCCAGCGTGCGGTGCAGGTTGGTCGGGTGACAGTCCAGGTTCAGCGGCTTTGCGAAAAACAAAAATTCCGTCACCAAATTATCGAGGCGCGATACCTCTTCCCGAACGATGTTGATCAACTGCATCGACTCCGATTCGTAGTCTCTCGAGCCATCCCTGATACGCCGCTCGAGCAACAGCAACTGCAGATTGACAGAATTCAGCGGGTTGCGAATCTCGTGCGCGAGGCCGGCGGTAAACGTGCCGACGGAAGCCAGCTTCTCCGTTTGCACCAGCTGGCGCTCGAGCAGGCGCCGCTCCGTCACGTCTCTCAGGAAGCTCTGACATACCTTGCGCCCCGAGTATTCAATGAGGCTCGCGCTGATGTCGACCAGGCCGACCGAACCGTCTTTCCGCAAAAACGGCGCATCGTCAAAACTGGCGGAGCCCTCGGCTACTATTTGGGCTATCCTCTTGTCCACACGCGCGGCGTCGCGCGGCAGATGAATGTCGCGCATGCCCAGCTGCAGCAGTTCACTTCGATTGTAGCCGGTCAATTCTTCGGCTTTCTTGTTGACGTCGAGGAATCGGCCGTCGATCGGATCCGTAATGAAAATGGCGTCATTCGCGCCTTCGAACAAAGAAATATATTCGTCGGCTTTCCGCTGAAAGCGCGTCCTGCTCTCGGCCAACTCCTTCGCGCTGAGCTCCACTTTGCGCCTGAGCCTGCGGTTTACCATCCATCCCGCGAAACCCAGCACCGCAACTACAAGTCCGAGCGACAGGAAGATGAACTGCCTGAGCGGCGAGTGTCTCCGCAAATCCCTTCCGAACCAGCGCCCGAAAATCCGGTCGTACTCGCCGTTCTCCTTCAAGACATTCAGTGCTTTCTCCAGCGATGAGACAAGGACATGATTGCCCTCTTGAACCGCAATGCAATAGCCAACCTGATGGATTGGCGCCCCCACAATATTGATGTTGCGCAGGCCCAGCCTGTTGACCAGGTACTGCGCCGTCAGCTGATTCCCCGCAAACGCGGCAACATCGCCGCGATCCAGCATCCTAAGCGCGCTCTCATACGAATCGTTCACCACAATGTGGACGCGTTTGCCTTTTTGGAGCACCTCGCCGATAAAATCGCCGCGATCGACCGCCACCGTGCGGTTTTCCAGATCGATCACGCTGTTAATATCCTGCACGTCTCCGCGCACAAAAATCGCGTCCGAAATCGTGCAGAGTGGACTCGTGAAATCGAATGAATCGTCGCGCTCGATGCTGTAAGCAATGCCCAAGACGCCGTTGACGGTCCCTTCACGCAGAGCCGCAAGACCTTCAAGTTTGCTCAATCGCCGGTACTCGACCGAGACGCCCATCTCCTTCGCGAGCGCATCCAGAATCTCCACATTGAATCCGGCAAATCTGTTCTTCAAATGATCGTAATATTCATAGGGGGGATAATTGGAATGCGACGCAATGATCAGCTTGCTCGGGGTTCTCCGCGAGAGAGTTCCCGCTTCGTCCGCAGCCGGCGCTGCCGAAATATTCGAGATGACAAGAACAACCGTCAAGAGCAGGACAAGCGGATTCCGCGCCCGCGAATACATACGATATGTTCCCGGGGATTTATTCAAGAAAGCCACCCAATTATGTGTGTATTTTACCATATGTTGAAAGAGGCAGTCAACGGGCGAACCGTTCCGGCAGCGATTCCGCAACCCGACATTCGGAAGTGAGTGAAAGGGCACAAAGACAGGGTTTTTATGGTGAAAGAGGAATAGAGCAATGTCGCAGAGGGTAT
>QZKU01000137.1 GCA_003598085.1 Candidatus Abyssobacteria bacterium SURF_5 | reverse complement strand
GACCGGCAGACGGGCAAGACGGCACTCGCCGTCGATACCATCATCAACCAGCGCGGCGGTGATGTCTATTGCATCTACGTCGCGATCGGACAGAAGCAGTCGACCGTGGTCGGCGTCATGGAGACGCTCGAGCGCTACGGCGCCATGGACTATACCATCATCGTGGCCGCAAACGCGAGCGATCCCGCCCCGATGCAATACATTTCGCCGTATTCCGGCTGCGCGATGGGCGAGGAGTTCCGCGACAACGGCAAGCATGCGCTGATTATTTATGATGATCTGTCCAAGCACGCGGTCGCCTATCGAACCATGTCGCTTCTGCTGCGCCGGCCCCCCGGACGCGAGGCGTACCCGGGCGACATCTTCAACCTGCATTCGCGCCTGCTCGAAAGGGCGGCGAAGCTGTCGGACAAACTGGGAGGCGGGTCGCTTACCGCGCTTCCAATCGTGGAAACACAGGCCGGCGACTTCTCGGCTTACATTCCGACCAACGTGATTTCCATTACCGACGGCCAGATCTATCTCGAGACCGACCTGTTCTATGCCGGAGTACGCCCCGCCGTCTCGGTCGGCCTGTCGGTGTCGCGCGTGGGCGGCAATGCGCAGATCGCGGGCATGAAAAAAGTGGCCGGCACGCTGCGGTTGAGCCTTGCGCAGTACCGCGAGCTTGCCGCGTTCGCTCAGTTCGGTTCGGAGCTGGATAAGGCGACCCAGGCGCAGCTCGCGCGCGGTGAGCGGCTCGTCGAGGTGCTCAAGCAGCCGCAGTACGAGCCGATGCCGGTCGAGCAGCAGGTGCAAATCATCGCCGTCGCCAATCTGGGATTGCTCGATGATGTCCCGGTCGATAAGATCAAGGCGTTCGAGTCCGATTTCCACGAGTTCATGAAGGACCGGTATTCCGCGATCGGCGAGGCCATCCGCACCACCAAGAAAGTGGACGATCAGACGTTGGAACAGTTGAAGAAAGCGACGGAAGAGTTCAAGCTTCTGTTCAAGCCGGAATAAAGCATGGCAAATACACGAGAAATACGAAACCGCATCCGTAGCGTGAAGAACATTCAGCAGATAACGCGCGCGATGGAGATGGTCGCCGCCTCGAAGCTGAAGCGGGCGGAAGACCAGGTGAAATCCGCCGTCCCGTACGCGGACAAGCTTCGGGCCATGATGTCGGACGTGGCCAAGTCGGTCTCGGGCATTTCGCACCCGCTGCTGGTGCAGCGGCCGGTCGAGCGTACTTGCCTCGTGCTCGTTACCTCGGACAAGGGGCTGTGCGGCGCGTATAACGCTAATATCATCAACAAGGCGATGGAATACATCCGCTCGCTGAAAAAAGAGTCGGTGCGCCTGGTCATCATCGGCAAGAAGGCCAACGAGTTCTTCAAGAAGCGCCCGTATGAGATACTGAAATACTGGCCGTTTCCCGGGCGGGACATCGAGGTGTCCTTCGTCCAGGAGGTCACCCGTTATTTGTCCGAAGCTTACGAGCGCAGCGAATTCGATCAGGTTGTGCTCTTCTACACCAGGTTCAAGAGCGCCATTCTCACGTTTCCCACTCAGGCGCAACTGCTCCCGATCGAGCACGCCGAGCCGCAGGAAAAGGCCGGGATGAGCGCGTTGTACATCTTCGAGCCGAGCGCCGAAGGCCTGATGCAGAAGCTGCTCCCGAAATATCTTCAGAACCAGATTTACCTCGCGCTCGTGCAGGCGGCTGCGTCCGAACAGGGCAACCGCATGGTGTCGATGAGGAATGCGACGGACAACGCCGACGAGATGATCCGCACGCTGACGCTGAACTACAACAAGGTTCGGCAGGCGTCGATCACGCGGGAGATCCTTGAGGTAGTCGCCGGCGCCGACGCGACCGTGAAAAAGTGACTGCGGGTGAACCGTCATTCTTGCGCGCCCGTATCGGCCGCCGAAGGCGGGCGGCCGTGCATATGCTGATGAAACGACGCTGTCCCGGGACAGATGAAGAAGGAGAGGAAGATGAATGTAGGAAAGGTGGTCCAAATCATCGGGCCGGTGGTGGATGTGGAGTTCTTTTCGGACGAGCTGCCGGCCATCAATCACGCCATCAACATTGAAGACAAACAGCGTGGCGTTACCGTAGTGACCGAGGTGGCGCAGCATCTGGGCGACAACATCGTCCGCGCCGTCTCCATGTCCTCGACCGATGGGCTGGTTCGCGGAATGGACGCCGTTGATACCGGCGACTCGATCAAGGTGCCGGTCGGCGAGGAATGTCTCGGCCGCATTTTCAATCTGCTCGGCGAAGCCATTGACGAGCTCGGCCCGGTCAATCCGAAAATGTTCTACCCGATTCATCGTCCTTCTCCGGACTTCGAGGAACAGGTATCCTCAACCGAAATATTTGAAACGGGCCTTAAGGTTATCGATCTCCTCGCCCCGTATACCCGCGGCGGAAAAGTGGGGTTGTTCGGCGGCGCGGGCGTCGGCAAGACGGTTCTCCTGATGGAGTTGATCCACAACCGCGCCAAGCAGCACGGCGGCGTGTCGGTCTTCGGCGGCGTCGGCGAGCGCACGCGCGAGGGCAACGACCTGTGGCTCGAAATGAAGGAGTCGGGCGTCATCAACCGAACCGTGCTGGTCTTCGGCCAGATGAATGAGCCGCCGGGCGCGCGCCTGCGCGTCGGGCTGACGGCTCTCACCGAGGCCGAATACTTTCGCGATGAGAAAGGGCAGGACGTGCTCCTGTTCATCGACAACATATTCCGCTTCAGCCAGGCCGGCTCCGAGGTGTCGGCTCTGCTCGGGCGCATGCCGTCGGCCGTAGGCTACCAGCCGACGCTCGGTATGGAAATGGGCGAACTGCAGGAGCGCATCACCTCGACGAAGCGCGGCTCGATCACTTCGGTGCAGGCCATTTACGTGCCGGCCGACGACCTGACCGACCCCGCTCCGGCCACCGCGTTCGCGCATCTGGATGCGACCACCGTGCTCTCGCGGCGCATTGCCGAGCTCGGGATTTATCCCGCCGTTGACCCGCTCGATTCGACATCGCGCATTCTCGATCCGCGCATCCTCGGCGACGAGCACTATGGAGTGGCCCGGCGGGTGCAACAGATTCTGCAGCGTTACAAAGACCTGCAGGATATTATCGCCATCCTGGGGATGGAAGAACTTTCTGAAGAAGACAAGCAGATCGTGCACCGTGCACGCAGACTGCAGCGCTTCCTCTCGCAGCCGTTCCACGTAGCGGAGCAATTCACCGGCACGCCCGGCAGATATGTTACGCTCCCCGACACGATCCGCAGCTTCAAAGCGATCATCGAGGGAGAGTATGACGACTTACCTGAAGCCGCTTTCTACATGGTCGGCTCCATTGATGAGGCCGTCGAAAAGGCCGAAAAAATTCGCAAGGGGTAAACGATTGTGGCGAAACCATATCCGCTCGATATAGTCACCTTGAAAAAAACGGTCTTTAGCGACGACGTAGAGTGCCTGACCGCGCCCGGTGGGCTCGGATACCTGGGGATTCTGGCGGGTCACGCGCCGCTGCTGACCAATATTGAGATCGGTATCGTATCCATAAAGCTTGAAGGCGGGTCCGAAGCGAAGATGGCCGTTGGCGAAGGCTTTCTGGCGGTAACCAGCCAGGGGGCGACGCTGTTGGTTGATACGGCTGAGAAAAAGGAAGAAATCGACGTTGAGCGGGCTCGAGCCGCAATGACCCGGGCTCGCGAGCGGATTTCCGCGCCCGGTCCGGATATCGATATCGACCGCGCCGAGGCCGCTTTGAAACGAGCCATAGCGCGGCTGAAAGTTGCGGAATAAGCATCAACGAAACCTGCTTCAAATGGAAGGAAGGGCCCCGTCTATGTCGGGGCTTCCTTCCTTTTGTCATTATGCCCGGCTGCTGGTATAATTAAGAAAAGCCTCGGCACATCTCCCGCACGAGCCGGAAAATCAGGTTGCTCATAGTTTAGGGAGTTGTGTTTTTCGAGTTCGGTTTTCTAAAGGAAGAGTTCGTTTTGAGCAGACCTTTTTTCCCCACGCCGGTCGATATGGCCAGAAAGCTGGGCCGTCTCCTGATGCTGTGTGGGCTGGTCGGCGTAGTATCGGGCATTGGCGCCATCGCGTTTGTCTGGGCTCTCGAACTCACCAAGCATTATGCGCTCGGGGTGCTTGCCGGCTTCAGTCCTGCGATACCGTCGGGAGAACTGCAACTGTTTCCCGAGCCCGCCACCCCTTTCCGGCGGTGGCTGCTCTTCTTCATTCCCGCCCTGGGCGGCATCCTCAGCGGGCTCATCGTCTATCTGTTTGCGCCGGAAGCCGAAGGACACGGCACGGACGCGGCTATTAATTCATATCACTTCAAGCGCGGCGAGGTGCGCGCCCGCATCCCTGTCATAAAGGCCGTCGCCTCTGCAATAACGATCGGCACCGGCGGCTCGGGGGGACGCGAAGGTCCGATCGCGCAAATCGGCGCCGGATTCGGCTCAATACTCGCGAATCTGTTGCGGTTGAGCGCGTACGAACGGCGCATCCTGCTGGCGTCCGGCATGGCCGCCGGTATCGGCGCCGTTTTCCATGCTCCGCTTGCGGGAGCATTGTTTGCGGCCGAAGTGCTGTATCGGGAAATGGATATGGAGTACGAGGTGATCGTGCCGGCGATCATCTCTTCGGTGATCTCGTATGCGGTCTTCGCGTCGGTCTTCGGATGGGACCCGCTGTTTGAATCGCGTCATTTTCTCTTTCGCAACCCGGCCGAGCTTGTCCCGTATTTCTTTTTGGCCCTTGTGCTCGCGGGCGGTGCGGTCATCTTCATCAGGACATTTTACGGGGTCCGCGACGTTTTTCGCTCGCTTAAATTGCCCAACTACCTGAAGCCGGCGATCGGCGGACTGGTGGTCGGTGTCATCGGATTCTTCTTGCCGGCCGCGCTTGGGACCGGCTATGGGATAGTCGATGGCGCGTTTGCGGGACAGTTCGGATTGACTCTCCTGCTGGTTTTGGCGGCAGGCAAGATTCTGACCACCTCGTTTTCGATCGGGTCGGGAGGGAGCGGCGGGGTGTTCGGACCGTCGGTAGTCATTGGCGGAGCGCTCGGCGGCGCGGTCGGTATCGCGATGCAGCGAATCTTCCCGGGCATGAGCATCGATCCGGGCGCATTCGTGATGGTCGGAATGGCGGGCTTTTTCGCGGCCGCGGCCAACACTCCGATTTCGACCGTGATCATGGTCAGCGAGATGACCGGCAATTACAACCTGCTCGTGCCGTCGATGTGGGTCTGCATCATCGCCTATCTGCTCGTGCGCCGGTCGACCATCTATGAGAGGCAGCTTCCCACGCGCATGGACTCGCCGTCGCACATGGGTGAGATGATGGGCGGCATCCTGAAGCGGCTGACTGTCGCCGATGCGCTCGCGAACGGGGCGCAGAAGCCATTTGTCATGGTGAACGAGACGGCGACGCTGCGCGAGTTGCTTGACAAGTTTGCGGGAACGAAGCAGGCATGTTTCCCCGTCCTCGACAGACACGGAAACCTTGCGGGGATGGTGGACGGGCGCGATCTGCGACAGGCGATTCGCGAGGCGGGGTTTATCGATCAGCTTGTTATCGCGAAAGAACTGGCGGTGAACCCGCCGAAGGTGACGCCGCAGGAGAACCTTTATTCGGCGGTGCATAAGATGGTGACGTCGCAATCCGACGAGGTCATTGTCGTTGATGAGGAGAATCCGCAGAAAGTGATCGGCATCCTCAGCCGAACCGATCTGGTAGCGGCGTACGATCGTCAATTTCTATCGGCGACGCCGGTATAAGGGCGGGCCGGGCAGCCGCCTGTTTTCTCGGGTTTTCCTGCGTTTTGGCTCCTGCGCATTCGTTGAAGTATTTTCGTCCCTGTGTTATAATCCTCCAGTTATCTGCATTCCAATTGCCGCCGATGTGACATGAAATCCGACCAGAGGGCGGCCGCGGTTATCACACGCATGCGCAGAATTGAGGAGCGGACGGGATGCCGAGCAGCCGGGCGAGGGGAAGGCGCCTTTTCTTCTGGGTGTTCATGCTTGTGGTGTTTCCTGTAAGTAAACCCGGATGGGCCGAGGAGCGCCTGAACGAGGACGAACTGATCCTTTTCAGCAAGGAGGAACCGGTTTACTTCTCCGCGGACAGGGTCACGTATGACAGAGACACCGGCATTGTCACCGGAGAGGGCAATGTCGAGATCGTGCAGGCGGAGAGCAAACTGGAGGGCGATCGGGCAGTCATCAATACGCTTCGCGAGCTTGCGGAGATCGAAGGCAACGTGAAGGCAACAAGCCGCGGCGCCGTTGTTGAAGGGACGCGCGGCCTGTATGATTTTTCGGCGGGTGAAGGCGTCTTCTACGAAGCGCGCGGGTACAACGATCCGTGGTATGTATCGGCCGAGGAGATTCAGAGGGTTCCGTCGGGCGAGTACGCGGTACGCAACGCATCGCTGACCACATGCGAATTGCCGGACCCGCATTACGCGCTGAGGGCGCGCTCTGTCGAGGTTGTCCCCGACGAACGGATCACCGCCCGAAACCTCACGCTGTTTGCGGGGCCGGTCCCGATTTTCTATTTCCCGTATTATTCGCAGGACCTCGACACCCGGGTTCCTCCCATCGAACTGGAAGCCGGCACCCAATCGGACGTCGGCGCTTATCTCGGGCTGGCATATGAAGTGGAGCCGGCGGAAGGCGTCTCGCTGAAACCGCACGTTCGCGCGTTCACTGAGAGCGGTGTCGGCGCGGGATTGGACGGCGAGCTCGAGCTGTTCGAGGGAGATGGCCGCGGCTGGTTCGACACGTTCTACATTTACGACTTGAGCGACGAGGCCGAAGAGCCGGGCGTGGATGAACACAGGGGGACCGCATACGCGTTTTATCGGCAGAACCTGCCGCACGAGTGGAACGCGATTTTTCGCGCCGAATACAACACCGACGAAGAATTCTTGAAAACCTATTCATTTGATAAATATGAAGACCGCGAGCCGCCGCAGTCGTTCTTCAATCTCGAGCGAACGGGAACCCACGACGTGATATCGTTCCTGACCAGCGTGCGGCTGGCGGATTATGTTGAGCAGGTCGAGCGCTTCCCCCAGTTGAGGCTTGAACTGCTCGAGCAGCGGATCGGCGATACCGGCTTCTTCTTCAGCGGCGGAAATCAGAGCGCTTACCTGAACCATGAGCCGGAGGATTTCCATACCGCGCGCAATTTCACCGATGCGCGAATTGCGTACCCGGTGCGCTTGTGGAACAGGCTTGAATTCGTTCCGTTTGTTGAAGGGGATGCGACGTATTACTCTGATACTCTGGACGAGGAAGATGATGAATTCCGCCTCTCCTGGTCCACCGGCGTGGCGGCGCAGACAAAGGTTCAGCGGGTATACGGTTCGCTGTTTCCCATGTATTCGAACTTCCGGCACGTCATGGTGCCGACGGTGACGTACCGGTTCAGGCCCGAGCCCGACGACAGGCCGGAGGACCTGCTGCAATTCGACAACGTCGATCGGATCGACCGCGCGAATTCAGTCGAGATCGAGGTGCGCAACTATCTGCAAGCCAAGCGGCGGGACGGCCTCAAGCGCGAGGTGCTCCAATACCGGATAACGGCGGGAGTGGAATTCGATGACGGCGAAGACAAGCTTGCCGAGCTCGACAACGAGCTCTGGATCATTCCGATTCCGCACTGGCAACTGGTGCTGAAGGCGTTCAGCGATTTCAGGGACGAGACCCGCAACGACCTGGCAAGCGCCATCCTCAGGTACTCGAATCCGGAGCTGTTTGAGGCTCATATCGGTGCGACTCACGGCGACAGTTTGGAGAGTCCTTCGACAACACAGCTCGTGTACGCGGCCAGTAAATCCTTCGGTCCGGTGTGGCGTGCGGGCTTCGAGCAACGATATGATTTTTCCGAAGACGAGCTTTCATATCAGGAGTTGTGGGTGTGGCACAGCCTGGACTGTCTGGAGTTCTTTCTCGTTCTTCGGGACCGGCGCGAGGCGACTTCGATCATGGCGCTCGTTAATATAACCGCGTTCCCCATGAGGCGGATCGAACGGACAACCGACATAGAACCGATCGAGGAAAAGCAGTGGCCGACATTCTGGTAACCGGCGGCGCCGGCTTCATCGGGTCGCATCTTGCAGAGGCCCTGACGAAGCGGGGAAACCACGTGAGCGTGCTTGACGATCTATCGACCGGCAGCCGCGACAACATCGAGCATCTTCAGGGGGACCCGAAGTTTTCATTCGTGCTCGGAACGATTCTCGACGCTTCCACCGTCGATTCGTTGGTATCGCAGTGCCAAATGGTGTATCATCTGGCGGCTGCGGTTGGAGTCAAATACATCATCGACAATCCGCTCAATTCGCTGCGGATCAATATCAAGGGAACGGAAAACGTTTTCGAATCCGCCAACCGTCACAAGCGGAAGGTGATCCTGGCGTCCACCTCCGAAATTTACGGGAAGAACGAGAAGGACCGGCTAAGCGAAGACGACGACAGGATACTCGGCTCGACCGCGATCTCGCGCTGGGGCTACTCGTGCACCAAGGCGTTCGACGAGTTTCTTGCGCTCGCGTATTGGCGGGAAAAGAAACTGCCGGTCGTCGCGCTTCGCTATTTCAACACGTGCGGCCCGCGGCAGACCGGCGAGTACGGCATGGTCATTCCCCGCTTTGTGAAGGCCGCTCTGCTGGGTCACCCGCTGCTCGTGTACGGCGATGGAAAACAGATACGCTGTTTTTCTTATATTGACGATATCGTCGAGGGCACCATTGCGCTGGCGGAGCATCCGAAGGCCGAGGGCGAGATATTTAATCTTGGTTCGACCGAGCCGATCACCATTTCGGAGCTCGCGCACAAGATTGTCCGCATGACCAACAGCAATTCGAAAATTGAATATGTGCCCTATGAGCAGGCGTATGAGAAGGGTTTCGAAGACCTTCACAGGCGCGTGCCCGATATCAGCAAGGCAAGGAAGTTGGTCGGCTTCGAGCCGAAGACGTCGCTCGAGCAGTTGCTGCGGAAAGTGATCGAGTATTTTTCCCGATGATGTTCGAGGCATGTTCTCATGCCCCTCGTTTTGCAGAAGGACCATTGATGTGAAAGCGTTGATAACCGGAATCGCAGGCTTTGCCGGGTCATATCTCGCCGAACTGCTGCTGAGCGACGGCGAGAACGTGGCCGGGACCAGGCTGCCGGATGAGAATCTTCAGAATCTGAAGCCGCTGCTCTCGCACGTGCAGTTGCTCGACTGCGATCTGCGGGACGTCGAAACGACGAATCGCGCAGTCGCTCAGGCGAAACCCGACTGCATCTATCATCTGGCTGCGCTCACTTTCATTCCGGACTCGGTCGTTGATCCGCGGATAACGTTCAAGATCAACCTGCTGGGCACATTGAATCTCCTGGAGGCGGCGCGAAAACTCAAAAATCGCCCGCGCGTTCTGTTCGTGGGCTCGGCCGATGAGTACGGGCGCGTCAAGCAGAGCGAGCTTCCCATTCGCGAGGAAAACCCGTTGAGGCCGACGAACCCGTATTCGGTCAGCAAAGTGAGCGCGAGCATGCTCGCGTATGAATACGGCCTGAACAGCCATCTGCACGTCGTGCGCGTGCGCCCGTTCAATCATACCGGCCCGCGCCAGTCGCCGCGTTTCGTGTGCTCCGATTTTGCGCGACAGATAGTCGAGGCGGAGAAGGGGCGGCGCACTCCCGAAATTCATGTCGGCAATCTGCGGCCGAAGCGCGATTTCCTCGATGTGAGGGACGTCGTGCGCGCGTATCGCGATATCCTGAAGGGCGGCGACTCGTGCGAAGTCTACAATATCTGTTCGGGGGCATCCGTGTCGGTGAGCGCGCTGCTTGAAATGCTGATGGCGTATTCGGGGCGCGAGCTGAAGGTGGTCGAATCGGCCGACCGCACGCGCCCGAGCGACGTCGAGGAGATACGCGGCGATTACGGGAAGATTCAGAAAGCCATCGGATGGAAGCCGAGCATTCCACTGGCAAAGACGCTTGGAGACATGGTCGAATACTGGCGCAGGAATACCTGAAGGAGGAATATTTGGCCAGGGTACTGATCACCGGCGGCGCCGGGTTTCTGGGTTCGCACCTGTGCGACCGATTCATCGGAGAAGGATACGACGTCATTTGCGTCGACAGCCTGATCACGGGCACGTGCGACAACATCTCGCATCTGTTCGGAAATCCGCATTTCAAATTCATCCAGCACGATGTGACCGAATATATCTATGTCGGGGGTTCGCTGCAGTACGTTCTTCATTTCGCCTCCCCCGCCAGCCCGATCGATTACCTCGAACTTCCGATCCAGACATTGAAGGTGGGCGCGCTCGGAACACATAAAGTGCTCGGCCTTGCGAAGGACAAGGGTGCGCGACTGCTGCTGGCCTCGACCTCGGAAGTTTACGGCGACCCGCTGATCCATCCGCAGCCGGAATCGTATTGGGGCAACGTTAATCCCATCGGCCCGCGGGGAGTATACGATGAGGCGAAGCGTTTCGCCGAGGCGCTTGTGATGGCGTATCACCGGGTCCACAAAATGCAGACGCGCATCGCGAGGATTTTCAACACGTACGGGCCGCGGATGCGCCCGCAGGACGGAAGGGTAGTATCCAATTTCATCACGCAGGCTCTTGCCGGCAAGCCGCTGACCGTGTACGGCGACGGCTCGCAGACCCGGAGCTTCTGTTACGTCGACGATCTGGTGGACGGTATCTTTCGATTGCTGCATTCAGAGCAATGCGGGCCGGTGAATGTGGGAAATCCCAATGAGATGTCCGTGCTCGAGCTGGCAAAACTGGTGAGGGATCTCGTTGGTGGCGGCAGCGAGATTATCATGCAGCCGCTCCCGATCGATGATCCGAAGGTGAGGCAGCCGGATATAACACTTGCGCGCAGGGCGCTTCAGTGGGAGCCGAAAGTCGATTTGCGGGTGGGACTCGCGCGGACAATAGAATTCTTCAGGACGCGGATGCAAGCATCTTAGTGAGGAACCTATGAAGAAGCAACCGGGGGATAACGGAAAAAAAGCGAAGACAGGGGAACGGCGTAAATTCATGCGTTATTCCTGCAAGACCTCTTTAAAAGGAATCCTTGACTTTAATCCTTCGGGCGCCTCCCGCAAGACAGTAAAGGCACAGGATATCCAATTTCAGAAGGGAGAGACCGCGTATATCCTGAATATCAGCGAGCGCGGCCTCGCTCTCGAGCTGGACCACAGTCTCCCGCCCGGGCTGATGGTGAAAATAGCTATTGAAAACCCGGTCGCTCCTCCAATAGAGACCGATGGCCGCGTCGTTTGGGCCGATAAGCTGACCACGAAAACGCAGGGGTATATCATCGGCATGAGTTTTCGTCATATGAGGGAGAAACACCAGCGAAATCTGCAACGTCTAATCACATTTCTTCAGAATATTCCGGAATAGACTCTTGAGCAGCAGCAATCCATTCCCCGCCCGTCTCGACAAAGTCCTCGCCGGCGCTCTGTCAGCCGCAGGGTTGATTCTGTGTCTGTTGCTCGCGTGGCTTCCGCTCGAGGTCAGCCTCTCCCATTTCGGGTTCGAAGATGTTTTTTATTATCTGGGGGTGGCGAGGAGCCTTTCGCAGGGGCTGGGCGCCACGCTCGACGGCGTTCACCCGACCAACGGATTCCACCCGCTCTGGATGCTGATATCTTTCGGGCTGGTCTCCATCTTCGAGGGCGGCTCGAAGATGCCGGTGCACCTCCTCTTCACGCTCTGCGCATTTTTCCACGTGGCGACCGCGCTGTTCATTTACGGGATCGTGGTGAGGACGGGAAACCGCTGGGTTGCCGTCGCGGCATTATTTTTGTGGCTGTTCAATTACAACGTGATCGCGCTCGCGATGTGCGGCCTGGAGACAGCGCTGTTCGGTCTGCTCCTGATCGGCACGATCGCCTTTTATCTTCCGCGCCGCGAGCATCTTTCCGTGCGGAGCGGCATTGAGCTCGGAGCGTTGCTCGGGTTGACGGCGCTCGCGCGGTTCGACGGCGCGCTCCTCGGTTTCGCCGTGGCGGCCGACCAGCTGTTTTTCTGGATGCGTAGAAAAGAAGAAGCGATGCGGCTGTCGGCGCGCGTCATTCCTGTATCGCTTGCGGCAGTGCTCTTGATCATGCCGTGGCTGGCATTCAGTTGGCGCGTCTCCGGCGCGGCGCTGCCGAACAGCCATCGCGCGCTCAAGCTGTGGATCGGGAGAGAAGCTGCGGGAGACAGCGGAATTCTCGGGCATTGGCTGGACATGATCGTCCGGTATCTGCCCGAGGCGGGTCATGTCTACGGATTGATGCCGCTGTGGCCGCTCGCGCTGGTTATGCTGCTGGCGCTGTCGGCCGCCGTCTTCAGGAAGCCGCTGAGAACGCGAATCGAGATGCCCGCGCTCGTCTTCGTTCTCTATCCGATTGCGCACGCGTCATATTATGCCGCCAACTTCGCGCCGCTGAATCGGTATCTGTATCCCGCCCATCTGGTAATTTTCACCGGATTGTTTATCGCGGCCGCGACCTTGCTGAAGGAGAGGATGCATGAGCGATCGATTCGCCTGCTTTCGCTCGCCGCGTTTCTCGTCCTGTTTCTCAATGCGGCCGTCTCAGGCGTTGCGTCGTGGCGCGAGGGCAGAGGCTCGGCCGGCACGCACAGCCTGCATTCGACCATGTACGCGCAGGCGGTCCCATGGATTCAAAAGCAGATTCCGCCGGACGAAAAGATCGGCTCGTTCAACTGCGGCATCTACAGCTACTTTTCCGACAGGATGGTGGTGAACCTCGACGGAGTCATAAACGATTCCGTCATTCCGTTTCTTGAGGCGGGCGACCTGTTTTCGTATCTCCGGCAGGAACGCATCCGGTACGTCATCGATTGGGAGGGAATGCTTGAATTCGCTTTCACGCGCTACGGCGGCGCTGAAGACTACCGCTCCCGCTTCTCGATCATCAAGACCTTCGAGCAACCCTGGGGCCCCCATAAAGGCCAGCGCCTCCTCGTGCTCGAGCTGAAGGAAACCTCCTGAAGCCTCTTTATCCGCGGATGGCGCAGAGTATCGAGACTAACCACCCCCTTGTGTCATTCTGAACGGCAGTGAAAAATCTCTCTACCGTGTAGGGACATCCCGCACCTCGCGGGATGGACTGTAGACTGTAGACTGTCTTGCTATAGACTGCTTTTAAAACCAACAACCAAGGCACAGAGACACAAAGAAGATCTTCGAAAATATAGGGACAGAGAGACTGTCCGACGATTAAAGTTGTTGAACTATAGTTCAAGATATTAATTTATGGTTGACAATAGCCTCTTTTTGTGGTATC
>QZKU01000136.1 GCA_003598085.1 Candidatus Abyssobacteria bacterium SURF_5 | reverse complement strand
ATACCCTCTGCGACATTGCTCTATTCCTCTTTCACCATAAAAACCCTGTCTTTGTGCCCTTTCACTCACTTCCGAATGTCGGGTTGCGGAATCGCTGGCGCGCTCCGGCGGCGCTTGACTTGCCCCGCTTTTTTGTTTACAATGAGGATGAAATCCCGAAGCGGAAGTGGTGGAATTGGCAGACGCGCTGGATTCAGGGTCCAGTGGGATTAGATCCCGTGGGGGTTCAAGTCCCCCCTTCCGCACCCCGCCAGTCAGTTACCGGCACCCCTTTGTGAATCCTACTTCCGCCCGACAGCTTTCCGTCCATGACCGACAAAGGCAGAAGGATGTCAACGTGAGAGACGCCTCACCCGATCGCCTCGTTTCCCCATTCACCCGTCCTGATGCGAATGCACGAGCCCAGATCGAGGACAAAAATCTTCCCGTCGCCGATATGTCCTGTTCGCGCTCCGTCCATGATAGCTTTGACCGTCGGCTCCACAAAATCCTCATTTACCGCGATTTCGAGTCTCACTTTCTTCAGCAGATTTATCTCCATCCCAACTCCGCGGTACGTTTCCTGATATCCTTTCTGCTGGCCGCAGCCTAGGGCGTTGGTGACCGACATCTTGAAGACGTCGGCATCTGAAAGCGCTTTTTTTACGTCCGGCAGTTTGTGCGGCTGAATATATGCAATGACGAGTTTCATGCTCCACCTCCTTGGACATGATTCGGTTCATTCGGTGATAAATATCTGAAATCCGCTGTAGGCCTCCATGCCGTGCTCGCCAATATCAAGCCCTCTCAGTTCGTGGTCCCGTTCCACACGCAGGCCGACCGTGTACTTGATTGAAGCGAATAAAGCGGTTGCCGACGCGAACGTCCAGAGGAAAACCGAAACGACGCCGGTAAGCTGCGCCAGTAGCTGCTTCGCGCCTCCGCCGAACAACAGTCCGTTTACCGCGCCAAGGCCGCTTGCTTGTGCGTAAGCAGCCTGTGCAAAAATGCCGACGCAGAGCGTGCCGAAAGCGCCGCAAACCCCGTGGACCGAAATGGCGCCGACCGGGTCATCGATTTTGAGGACGCGGTCGATGAATTCAACCGAGAAGACCACGAGAACGCCTGCGATCAATCCGATTATCACCGCGCTTGCCGGCGAAACCAATGCGCACGGCGCCGTAATTGCCACTAATCCGGCGAGCGCTCCGTTGAGCGTCATACTGGTGTCGGGCTTGCCATAGCGGATCCAGATAGTGACCATGGCAGAGGCCGCTCCCGCCGCCGCCGCAAGGTTCGTGGTCACGGCGATCGCGGCGATGCTCAGGTTGGTGCCGCTGGTTGTGCTGCCGGGATTAAAGCCGAACCACCCGAACCACAGGATGAAAACCCCGAGTGACGCCAGGGGAATATTGTGACCCGGTATCGCCTTGACGCTTCCATTCGGTCCGTACTTTCCGATGCGCGGGCCCAACATCAGAGCGCCCGCGAGTGCGCTCCATCCTCCAACGGAATGGACTACAGTCGAGCCGGCGAAATCCAACATCCCTCTCTCGCTGAGCCAGCCGCCGCCCCAAATCCAGTGGCCGACGACGGGATAGATGAAGGCGGAGATGACCACGCTGTACAGCAGGTACCCGATGAACTTGGTCCGCTCCGCCATGGCGCCCGAGACGATAGTGGCCGCCGTTGCCGCAAAGACGACCTGAAAGATCCAGAACGCAAACTGCCACATTCCCTCGGCAGTCGAAGGGGAAGCGGAACTCAAGAGGAAGCCGTCGGTGCCAAACAAGCCGAATCGGTCGGTTCCAAACATCAGCCCGAAACCGACCGCCCAATAGGCGAGCGAGCCGGCGGAGAAATCCATCAGATTTTTCATCATGATATTCGCGGCATTTTTCGCCCGGGTGAATCCGCTCTCCACCATGGCGAAGCCCGCCTGCATGAAAAACACGAGGAATGCCGCCATCAGCGTCCAAACTGTGTTCAACGCGATTTCAAAATCTGCAGATGCCGCCTCTTCTGCGTGTGCGCCGCCCGGAAGCAGAAGCAGTGCGACGCTAACGGCCAAAAAAAGGGGCAGAAGCATTTTCATGTGTGTCATTGGAGCACTTCCTTCCTTTCATTTTCTCACCAGACGAGAAAGCTGAACGACAGGCCGCCGTAAAACTCGTCTTCATACTGGCTGTCCAGCGCCAGCGAATAAAAGACGCCGGGCTCAAAAACGACTTTGCTTCCAATGGGTACGGCCAGGCTCGCTTTGAGCAAGAGGGCCGTCAGGGATGAATCGAAGTCCCATTGCCCATCGTTGTATCCGAAACTCCCGCCAACGTTCAGCGAGGCTTCGTCAACCGGCACGCTATGGGAAACTCCGACTTCATAGTACGTTCCGTCGCCCTGATCGAAATCCCAGTAAACGGACGCGTACGGGCTGAGGAAGGCATCCATGCCGATGGTGGCATAAATTTCCTGTGAATCATCGCCGGCCGTCAGATTCGGGAAATCATAGTAGATATAACCGAGTGACAGGGTCATCTTCGCCAGGCTCCGCGAGAGCGCGCCAAGTCCTGCGGAATAATCGAGAATATAATCCAGTTCGGTCCACTCGCCGTCATTGAGCGCATAGTTTCCCCAGAGGGCGGCGGTGAAGTTCTCGACGGTTACGTTTGCGGCCGGCTGGAAGACCGCATCGTCTACGAGCACCTGCCCGCGCCAGACGTATTCGGTAAGCAGAGCCGCACAGGCGCCGATTTCAATATCCCACTCTGCAGCCTCTTCGCTCGAGCGCGCTTCGGCGGGATCATCTCTCACGGGTGCCGGCTCGCTCTCCGCAAACGCGACTGAACCAAATGACAAGAAGATGGTCAAAAGCGCCAACCAGCAAGGATACGAATTTCTTCTGCTCATTGTTTTCCTCCTCTTGCAGCCTCCCGGCCCTGTTTTGCCACATAGAAGGCGCGGCAGGTTACCTTTCATAAATGAAAGACAACCTGCCTTGCAGTTGTCTGCCTTCTTTCCCGCGGACGCCGTCAGGCATACGGCTGGTCGGCTTGTTAGCTAGACGAAGCCTAGACCGCGGCCCGGAGAAGCAGTCAACTCACCTCCCTTCACATTCGACAAAAAAGAAAACTATTCAAGGCGCTGTGCATCTTGATCGAGCATTTGCACCAAAAATAGGCAGATGCAGCCAAGAGATCCATGTGGTTCACAAAGCAGACGATCGCCATAAATAATCTCTTTTATTCCAAGAAATCCCACAGTCCCGACGTTTTTAGATTCTCAAGCCTGCGCCGTCCGGTGCAGGGCGTGCATCTCTCGGCTTGTAATGGGCAAGTCGGATGCCAAAACTTTCTCATGCGAAAGCCAAACCAGAACATGAGAGAGGAATCTCCAAAATCTTCAGACTCTCGATTTTGCTCACCATGTCTTTTGACTTTCCCGGACGTCCGATCTATATTGTTGAATCATTGCTATCCAAGACCTTCAAGGACGACATTTTATCGGAGAAAACCATGGTTTCCAGGGTCATTGGCAGCAACTCGTTTGGAGGGCAGTTTGAATCGGTTTTCGTTTTTCTGATTCGCGAGCAGGGAAGACTGCGAATAGAGCACGATCTGCATCGGGGAGGACTTTTCTCATTGGAAACGTGGAGGAATTTGTTGAGGGAGACCGGCTTTGAACTGCACGAGCAGATCAGGCGAATTGGAGATCAGGAACTGCCAATCTTCATTTGCCTCAAACCTGAAGATGAAAAATGAACCGAATATGGCAAGAACGGGAATGAAGAGAATTGCAGCAGCCTGGCCGACAGAGGGATCAACCCTATGGGTTTTCCCAGATCCTTTTTCGGTCCTCCTTTCCTTCTTTATGCGATGATCGACGTGAGGTACTGGACGGACCGTATCAGTTCGTCCGGGCCGTAGGGCTTGCACAGTAAAGCGTCGGGTTTGATATCTTCAATGTCTTCCGGATAGGCGGTGACAATCAGGACAGGGATGCGAGGGAAAAATATCTTGACGTATTTGAGAAGCGAGATGCCGCCTCCGAACGGCATCCTCAGGTCTGTCAGGATAAGGTCCACCTTTTGGCTGTCAAGGATGCGGATGGCCTCCATCCCGTCGGAGGCCTCGAGTATCCCGTAACCGTACATTTCCAGGACGCGCACCATCTGGCGTCTCTGGAGGAACTCGTCCTCTACGACGAGCACCGTGTGCATGTACTTGTTCATCATGTAAACTTGGCCCCTCGCGCACGCTTGATTTACTGTTTTCCCGCCGGCAGGCGTCGAATCACGGAAAGGAAGGACACAATATTATGCCACAAAGGCGGATATCAGGCAACAGGATGTTCAGACGGGAGTTCATTCTCGCTCTGCGCCGGCAGGACGATTTCGACTGTGGTGCCCTGGTGCTCCTTGCTCGTGATGTTCAGAGTGCCATTGTGCGCCTGGAGAATCTTCCTGCAAATGCTCAAACCTAAACCGATGCCGCCGAGTTTCGTGGTGAAGAACGGCTCGGAAAGCCGCGCCAGATTCTCCTCGCGAATCCCTATCCCGCTGTCGGCGATACTGATCTCCGCCTTTCTGGCGCCGTTCTGGCTTATGAAGCGGGACCGGATAGAGATGCGGCCGCCATCAGGCATCGCCTCGACGGCATTGAGAAGGATGTTATAAAGAACCTGGACACATTTTTCTTTGTCTGCAAGTATTCTCTCCCGCCCCGTTTCGACCTGAGTCTTGACATCAATGTTGTCAAGTCTCCGGCTTACATTCTTCAGAGCGCCTTCTATAATCTCCTCGATGGTCGTCGGCGACATATCAAGACAAGCCGGACGAGCGTAATCGAGCAACTGTGAGATAGTATCATTTAAAACATCAACACCGTGCAATATTTCCTGCAAAGTCTCGCGGTACCGCGCCTCGTGCTGCAGCTCTCTCTGGAGAGTTTCGGCGCCAAGTTGAATGATCTGAAGGGGGTTTCGCACCTCATGTGCGACAAAGGCCACCGTGCGGCCGATGGCGGAGAGACTCTCCGCCTCCTGAAGCTGGGAAATCTTATCCGTTAGCTCGGTTATATCCGTTGCGACTCCGGTTATTTTCACCAGGTTTCCCTGCTCGTCCAAAATGGGGAACGCGCGCGTTCGAATCCAGCGGATCGAGCCGTCGGGCCGAATAATCCGGAATTCCACGTCTTTGTTCGGGTCCTGAATCTTCTCATCCATGTAAGCCCGATCCTCGGGATGTACGGCGTCAAGAAAAGAGCGGGGCTCTCTATACAGGCTCTCGCGCGTGCGTCCCCAGATTTTCTCGTAACCCGGGCTTATGTAGAGCATCCGACCGAGGTCCGGAGTTATCATCCAGAATACATCCTGGATCGTCTCGGTCACGAGTCGAAACTTTTCCTCGCCCTCGCGCAAATTCTTGTTTGCCACCCGGCACTCGGCCGAAAGCTTCTCCGCTTCGGCCGCGAGAGCGCGAAGCCTGTCGTTTTCATTAAGAAGCATGCCCCTGGTTTTCAGCAGGCGCTTCATTGCAATTTTCCTCAACATTCAGAAGAATCTTCACAGGGAGTGCGGGCAACCAAGACTGCCTCCCTGCGCCCCTATTTTAATTTTCCCACATCAATAAACTTCTGTCAAACGTTATACAAAAAAGTATATGCATGTCGAAACCATCCGGTCGGGAACAGGACAAAATTCTCCCCTCGACGGGAACACGCGCAGGTCTTGAGGACGCCGCAAGACATCCTTCAAGAGTTTACTTGAATCAGGCCGGTCTTGGACTCACCGCGGAATTACCGGCAAATCAATGGCCGAGGCATAAGCCTCGTTTCGCTGAAACTGCAGGGCTGGCGGTGGATCGCTCTTCAGGAGCGCGAAATGGTCCGCGTCCGCCCCCGCAATCGCGATCCGAATGGAATGCCCTTTCTTGTAGAGATAAGACGTGGGAAGCAAATCGAACTGCAATTCCGCCACCTCGCCCGGAACGAGCGGCATCGCATCCTCCCGTTTGAACGTGTGATACGGGACAACAAGCCTATATGGAGGCTCCGCATCGCTCACTTTGCGATGGATCGCGCGCAACTGGCCCTCAGTCACATACGTGACATGACCGTCAGGCGACACATCTTCAAGATAGACAAGGAAATTGCCGTCGCTCTCCGTCGACGTTACATATAATGTCACGATGGGATGGCCGGTCACCTCCATCTCTTCGGCAAGCGGGGCGCTTGTATAGCAAAGCAGCTTCTTATCCTCCTCCGTCCGATTTGGATATCCGAAATGGACGTCGCCGCGCGGTCCGGTCAGGGAGTTCCACCGGGCGGCGCTGCCGGTGCCGGCGGTGTAATCGACCGTATACTCGTCGCGCCCGTTCCCGTCAGTCGGACGATCTTCCGCCAACCCGTTGCCGGCGGAAAGATAGAGCCTTCTTGTCTCTTGGTTCGGCAATGGCCATGCATCGGCCCATTTCCATTTCTCTTCGCCCATCGTGAAATAATAAATCGGCTTTTCCCGCATGATGCCGTTGTCTATTCCCTTCAGATGATAATCGAAAAACCTCAGCATCTTGATGTCATGGTTGAACTCCGGCTTTTCCGAGCCCCAAGGGCTGATACCCTGCCGTCCGCCGTGATCCCAGGGTCCAATGATGAGTTTTGTGGGATTACTGATTGAAAGGTATCGCTTTATTGCCGAATGCTGATAGGCGCCGTCATACCAGCCGCTGTAACAGTAGACGGCCGCGCCTGAGGACTCAATTTTATCAAGATACACATGCGCGCTGAAAGAATCCGCAGTGCCCGTCCCGGACGGGCCAACATCATCTCGGAACGTGATTCCGAGCGCCTCCGTATGAACATTGCCATTGTGTTCATGGTCTTTGATGGCCGCGGCAAGGAGCGAGCGATCCTTATCCTTGTCAACCGGCTTGATGCCTCTGACCATCATCCGCACCTTCAGGCCGAACTTGTCCGTGATGGTATTCGTGTCGATGGCAAGATTGCCGGCAGCCCATTTCTCGGTGAACCACGTCTGATGTATGCCCCCCGGGAAGGCGATGTCGGTATAACCGTCAAACAACGAGAAGCGCGGCGCCGCCGCTTTGACGGCCGGATGGTTGTTCACCAGAAGAAATTCGCTGGTCGAGCCCGTATAGGAAGTGCCGAATGTCCCGACTTTTCCGTCCGACCACGGCTGCCGGATGATCCAATCGACAATTTCCGCACCGTCCTTTATCTCATCGGGCGCATACGGGTATGGCCAGCTTCCGAATGAAGCGCCCGAGCCGCGGGCATCCACGCTCACCCATGCGTATCCGTAAGACGTGAAAAACTTCTGCGACCGCGTCACCTCGTTCGGCGTGCCAATCAGGAGACTGAACGGCCACCGGTATTCGAGCGACCGGATATACCGCGTCTGATAGATGATGGTGGGGATCTTCTCGCCGTCGGGCAAGCCCTTCGGCAAGTGCAGGTCAACGGCGATTTTCACCCCGTCGCGCATCGTGAGATAAAACGAGGACGTGACCATGCCGGTATATTTCGGTGAGGAATACCCGCTGTATTGTCCCGGATAGCTGATCTTCCCCTGCGACTGCTTGCCCTCTGTCCGGCCGGCTAACAACAGTGCAATGCAGAGAACGACCATAACTGCAATCGCTAACGAATAAACCCGTTTCGAAACTAATTTCTGCTGTATCTGCATTCTCATGAATCCCCGCTCCTCTATTCCCATCTCACTTTCAAGGATTTTCTGTCGACTGCTTTCAGGAATTTCAGCCTCGGATACCCCATGATCACGACGCTATATACCTCATGCCTCGGCGGCAGCTTCAATTCCTCCGCCAGCGGCTGGTATGCTTTCGAGGCCATTTCGAGCAGTCCGATATACGTCGATTCGAGCCCCATGGTCCTCGCAGTCAAAGCCATGGTAGTCGATGCGATGACGCAATTATCCTTCGGGGTGCGGGTATACGTGGGCGAATGAAAAATGAAAACCGCGGGCGCCTTGTAAAGAATCGGATCATACCCCGCCGCGCGGGCCATGGACAGGCGATTCTTGTAATGTGCGAGTATCTGCAGAGATTCCGGAGCTATCATCGTTTCGCCGGCTTCAGACGATGGATCTTCCAGTATCTTCTCCGCGGCGCCACCCATCTCAATGAAAAAATCAACCGTCAGGTCGGAAAGAGTTTGGCGCCGTTTCGGGTCCAGCACGACAATGACCTCGACCGTTTGCTCATTGCCGCCCGTCGGCGCATACCGGCAGACATCAACCAACTGTTCGAGCACGCCCCCCGGAATTGCTTTGTCTTTGAAATGGCGGTGGCTCCTCCGCTCGCGAATGAAGCGGATGAAGGTCTCCGTCTCGAATGTCGCGCCGCCGCCCTCAGGGAAATTCGACATGTTCATTTTTCTATGTACGATCGCTTCGCCGGGGCATAATGCCACGCAGTGGCCGCAGAGGCTGCAATTGTTTTCGCTTGCAAATGCGACCGTCGCGCCGTTCTGCTGGACAAAACAGAGCGGACACCTCACCGCGCAGATGCCGCATTCGGTGCACTTTTCTTTGTCAATTGAAACCCAACTCATCTTGGATAACCCCCCTTTTATTTGTGCGTCAACTGTCATTTGGATCGGTTCGTGTCTTCGATCATGCCCATCATCGGGCCGAGCATCTCGCGGGCGGTCTGGGCGAACGCCTCCGCCTTGATGAGCGTGATCCGGGCTACCGTGTCATCTGCCTCGCAGAGAACGACCGCGAGCTTGTCGCCTGTCTGCAGCCCGGCCTTCTCTCTGACTTCTTTCGGGAGCAGCACCTGCCCGCGCGCATCGAGCGACACCAGCGCCTCGATCCGGCAGCACGGAGCCGGACCCGACGCTCGTTCCAACCCGGTATCCCCCTGTGACTTCTTCCTCTTTTTTCTCATTGTCCCGCCTCTGCAGCAATTGCTGTCATTTCCTATTTTTCAGAATTTTCTGAAATCATATCATTCGGGTCGGGCGCTGTCAAGCAAAAACAGTGGGTGCCCGAAAAAAACCGGCTCCCCTCGATCACGAAGCGAAATTCTCCGACCGGCCGTCGCCTTGACATCGCGCCGGTGAAAATGATTAAATCCACTACGGAGGGCGCGATGGAAGAAAAAGCTTTCTTGAATACGCACGAAGTCGCCAAGCTTCTGGATATAAACGAGAAGATGGTCTACAGCCTGATCTCCGAGAAGGGGCTCCCGGCGACGAAGGCGACCGGGAAATGGCTGTTCCCGAAGCGGCTTGTCGAGCAATGGCTCGAGAACCAGACCATCAACTACCCGAAATCGGCGCATCCGGCGCCGCCCTACCAGGGGCTTCTCATCGTCAGCGGGAGCAATGATATCTTGCTTGACCGCGCCCTTTCGCTCTTCAATCGCCTGTACCCCGATCACGTGGCCGTCTTCGGTAATCTGGGCAGTCTCGGCGGCATCAGGGCGCTGCGGCGGGGACTTTGCCATATTGCCTCAAGTCATTTGCAGGAGGAAAACGAGAACGAGTACAACTTCCGCTTTGCCAACGTAGAACTCGGACAACTTCCAGCCGTCGTAAATTTCTGCCGCCGCGAACAGGGTCTCCTGCTGCAAAAGGGGAATCCAAAGTCTATCAGCACCGTATCCGATCTGTTGCGCCCGAACGTTCGCATCGTGAATCGCCCCTTGGGCACCGGAACGCGCCTGCTCTTTGATAAGAAGCTGCAGGAACACTTGGCTCAAAGTAACCACATTCAAGGATATGAGAATGAGGTAGGGCGCCATCTCGACGTTGGTCTCGAAATCCTCGCCGGCAGGGCCGATGCCGGACCATGCATCCGCGCGGTCGCCGGCCTCCTCGGACTCGACTTCATCTCCTGGGGCTGGGAACGCTTCGACCTGATCATCCTGAAAGAACGCTTCTTTGAGGAGGGCATCCAACTCTTCATCGGACTCCTGCACGAGCCTCAATTCCGGGAATCAGCCGCTGATTTCGAGGGCTACGATCTCTCGTTGTGCGGCAAAATGGTCTTTCCGCAGGAAGTGGCAGACAGCGCCTCCAAAAGCTGAACAAGATTCTTTCAGCTCTCCACGCCCCCTCCCTATCCCTTTTTCTGATCTCTTTCACCCAGGTTCTGCTGCAAAACCCCCACCCTCGGGTTCAACCGCGCTATGGTAGGTGCGAATTTATTCGCACATTCAAGACTGGCCGAATGAATTCGGCCCTACCAATGGGGGTTCTGCAGCGGAACCTCACCCAAAAACCTGTCCCTCGCCTTCTTTTATCTAAAGATTCTATTGAGTTCCAACTCCGCCCATGTCCCTTCTCCTGATTACACCTCTTCCGAGTCTCCTCCTCGGCGGGGCCGAATTCATTCTGCCAGCATTTTTGCTAGTTGTTTCCTCCAATCGGCGATTGATGTCATATATAGTAATTATTGGTTATTCTAATGTCGGATCGCAAAATCTTCTTGACAAAAATAACTATTAGGGATATTATGCGACGCAGAAATAACCAGAATTCCATTCCATGAATGTACATCTGAACCAGTGGCGGATCCAGAGGAGGCACGGCGAGATGGGCAGGCGCAACATCGGTATCTTCAGCCTTTTCATTCTGTTCTTATTTCACCTTTCAGCTTATTCGCAGGAGACGGATTACGTCGCTCCAGGTGAATATTTCGATATGTATACCCTCGGCGAGATAGTGGTTACCGGCGAGCGGGAAGGCGTGGAAGGTGTGACAACGGTACGACGGGTGACAGCCGAAGAAATTCGAAACAAGGGTGCACGCACGCTTTCAGAGGCGCTGGAACTGTTGCCGGGCATCGTGATCCGAGTTGGAGCCGAAGGGACTCCGCGCGTCGACATCCGCGGCCTGCGTTCGCGGCACGTCACCCTGCTGCTGAATGGAATCCCTATCAACTCTACCAATGACGGCCAATTTGATCCGTCGCTCATTCCGGTGGAAAACATCGCCGAGATCAAGGTCAGCTACAGCAATCATTCCATCCTGTACGGCGACGGCGGCTTGGCGGGCGTCATCAACATCATCACCAGGAAGGGAACGGAAGGCATCCACGGAATGGTGTCGGCCGAGGCCGGTGAGGGAGACCATTACCTCGAGCGCTTTAACGTGCTGGGCGGGCAGGAGAAATGGAGTTTCTTTTTGAGCGGAAGCATATTCGATAGGCATGCCTTCCCGCTATCCGATGATTTCGATGATACCCCGGTCGAGGACGGCGATTTTCGCGAGAACAGCGACTTCGAGCGTGACAATTTCTTTGGCAATTTCGTGTACGCTCCGAATGATGAGTGGGAGTTCGGCGTAACCTTGAATTACCTTCAGGGAGAATTTGGGAAGCCCCCGAGCGTCATTGATGACCCCGCCGACATATTCGCGAACCGGGCAAGATTTGAACGTGTCGATGATTTTGAAGGAATTTCCGGCCAGTTCGCCGTGCGGTACAATGCTCCGGGCCCGCTCGATGTCCGCTCCTGGGCCTTCTTCAACCAACTCGATCAGGAAACCAACCGCTACGATGACGATCACTATGATACCATCACTCGGCGCGGCAATTTTCACGCAAACGAAGAGACCTTTGTCAGCGGCGTCGCCGTCCAGCCCAGATACGATCTCGGGCGGGCCGGCCAGATAACCCTCGCGCTGAACGCCCGGACCGAAGAATTCGAGACAGACGGCTTCGAAATTGAGCGCGTTGGCGGCGTGGATACGCCGGTGCCTTTCGATGACGACCGCGAGCTTGACGTCTATTCCGTCGCCCTCGAGTATGAGGTGTTTCCCATCGAACAATGGGCTGTGGTCCTCGGATACAACCACAACTGGCTGGACAAAGAGGAGGGCGAAGACGATGACGCCGGCGCCTGGCTCATCGGCTCATATTACGATTTTCCCACGAACACTCGCCTCAAAGGCTCCGTCTCCAAACAAGTACGCTTCCCCTCGATTCGTCAATTGTACGGCGTCGGCGAGGGCAACATCGACCTGACAACGGAAGAATCGATCAACTACGAGGCCGGCATTGAGCAGGCGCTCCCTTGGAACACATGGGCCAGCTTCACGGCGTTCTATCTCGACGTCGAGGATTATATCGAGAAAATCCCGCCCGACGACATCTTCACGAATAATGACGAATACGAGTTCGCCGGTTTCGAAGTGGCCGCCGAGAATCGGACGATTGAAAATCTGCTTGTGAAGCTCAGCTATACGTACCTCGACTCGCAAGACAAATCGCCGGGCTCGGAGCGGGATGAATTGCAGTACCGTCCGGAGCATAAGCTCGCGCTCGAAACCAGATACTATTTCGATTTCGGTCTGAGCGCATATCTAAGCATCCTGCGCGTCGCCGACCAGGTCGTCTATTCCAGGACGGAACCTCTTGTAAAAGACGATTTCGACGACTACACTGTGGTGAATGCAAAACTTGAGCAGGCGTTTCTTGACAATCTCCTTCGCGTGTACGTCGGCGTCGAGAACCTTTTCGACGAGGAATATGAAGAAAGTTACGCGTTGCCACGGCCCGGCAGGTTTATCTATGCCGGCGGCAGGCTCGTATTCTGATTCATGGGGAACCGGGGGATGGCTTGGGCTTTGAAGGTTGAAGATTTCTCCTACAGCTATCCGGGCAATGGAGAGGCCATCCTCCGTTCTCTTTCGTTTACCGTCAACAGGGGCGAATGCGTCTGTATAACCGGCTCATCGGGCGCCGGCAAAAGCACGCTCCTGCTTGCGATCCAGGGGCTGCTCAAAGGCGGTCACTGCAACGGGCGGATCACGATTGATGCAAACGGATGGAAAAAACCGGTCGGACTGCTCTTTCAGAACGTCGATTCGCAGATCCTCTGTTCTACGGTGGAAGAGGAGGCTGCGTTTGGTCCCGACGCCATTGGATTCACTGGAGAAGAAACGGCCGCCCAGGCGCATCATGCGCTTCAATCCGTGGGATTGGCCGGTTTTGAAAAGAGAAACGTTGACCGCCTGTCCGCGGGCGAAAAACAACGGGTCGCTCTCGCCGCTGTCCTGTCTTCACGACCTGCCGTAGTTCTGCTCGACGAGCCGACGAGTCAGTTGGACGAACAGGGCAAGGCGGACCTCGTTCAAATCATACATGAGCTGAAACGGCAGGGGCACGCTCTGCTGATAGCCGACCACGAGCCCGGCGTGTTCCATGGGGTCGTAGACAGACTCTTCCAACTTGAAAAGGGTTGTCTTCGGGAACGTTCGTTTGGGTTCTTCCACGGATCGGGTTCTTATGCGCCCGGGCCGGGCGGCGCCGATTCCTCCAAACCAGCGTCCTCCGCCGAGCCGGCGCTCGAGATGGACGGCATTGTCTGGACCGAGCCGAACGGGAAAGTAGTGCTCGATTGCCTCAGCCTGCGGATTGGGCGCGGAGAGTTCGTCTATCTGTATGGCGAAAACGGGGCGGGCAAGTCCTCCCTGCTGAGGCTGATGGTTGGATTGGAATCTCCTCAGGCGGGAAGCATTCGCACCGCGGGAATCACCGCGCCGAAACCCGAACAGCTTGTGGGAAATGTAGGGCTTCTGTTTCAGAACCCGCAAAAGCAATTATTCGAGGATTCGGTCTTTTCCGAGGCGGCTTTTACCCTGCGTATGCTGAAGTATGGAGAACGGGAGGTGATGCCGAGAGTAAACGGAGCGCTTGCCCTCTGCGAGGTCGAGCGGTTCGCCGAACGATCTCCTTTTACTCTGAGCTACGGAGAGCAGCATCGGGTCGCTCTGGCCTCAGTTATCGCCGCAAATCCCGAAGTCCTCTTGCTCGACGAGCCGTTCGCCGGGCTCGATTTTCCGCAGAGGCGCCGGATGCTTACAATCCTGAGCAGGCTTCAAAGAAACGGAACGACCATAATCCTCGCCTCGCATGGGCCGCTGCCGGCAGGCGAGTGGGTGAATAGACACATCATTTTAAAAAACGGAAAGATAAGTGAAGGTTGAACGTTTTCTCTCGACCGCGCTGCCGGGAAGCGCGTTTGAATACCGGCATGCTCTGTCCCCGCTGCATCGCGTGAACCCGGCTTTCAAATTTGTGTTCATGACGCTGTTCAGCATGGCGGCTTTCGCGGCGCGTGAGCCATGGACACTCAGCGTCCTTCTGGTGCTGAATTTTTCGCTGTACCTCCTCTCGCGCATGAAGCTGGTCGACCTCTGGCGCGATATCCGCTTTTTCCTAGTGCAGGCGGTTATCGTGGTTATCCTGTATTTTTTACGATTCGGCGCCGAAGGTCTCTACCCTGGTCTGCGAGTGAGCATGCAGATTTTCCTGTTTTTCATGCCCGGCGCCATCTTTCTGAGGACCACCAACAGCCTGCAGCTTATCAGGTCGCTGCGACGGTTTTTGTCGCCCCGTTTCTCGTTTGTCGTTCTGTGTAGTTTCCGGTTCATTCCGGTCTTTTTTCGCGAGTTCCAAGAGATCGCGATGGCGCAACGCCTGCGAGGAGCGCCGCTTTCGCCGCGGAAGATGCTGAACCCCCGGAACTGGAAATACGCCGCCGACTGCCTGTTCATTCCTTTAATAGTGCGGGCGCTCAGAACAGCCGACGAGGCCGCCCTGTCGGCCGAGGCGCGTGGGATGCGTTCCGGCGCCGATCCATCTTTTCATCAACAATATCTGTTCGTCACCCCGCCCGGCCAGGCTGTTCAGACTGTCCCGCGCCATCCGGCGATGAGATGCAAAGGAGTCAACAATGAATGTTCTTATTGCGATTGACGACACCGATAATGAGGAAAGTATCGGTACGGGAAGACTGGCGCGGATGCTGGCCGACGAGCTCGTGAAGGAGAAGCTCCTCCAGGCGCCCAGCGTTACGAGACACCAATTTCTCGTGCATCCGGATATCCCGTACACGTCGCACAACAGTTGCGCCTGTGTCGGAGCGCGACAGGCGGCAGGAGTCAACCTGCGAATGACTATCAATTATGCAGTCGATTTCCTGGACCGCAATTTTCATGAAGGAGCCGATCCGGGTTTATGTATTGCCAATGAGGAAGAGGTTCCAAGGGAACTGGTTGATTTCGGCCTGCGCGCCCAGCGCGAAGTCATTCAGCCGGATGAGGCGCGACTGCTGGCTGAGCGCCTCGAGATTTTCACGTGGTGCCGGGGAGAGCCGTGGCGAGGCGCTATCGGCGCGATGGGGGGCGTCGGCCTGCGAAGCACGGGATGCGACGGCCGTTTCATCGGGCTCGAGGGAATTCGAGAGATCAGCGGTATTATGAATGTGAAGGAACTGCTCTCAAGGACGGGAATCCAGAAGGTCGCCGCCGCCTCGGGAACATCGCTTCGGGATGATGACATCATCGACACGCGCGACTGGGTTCGGCCAGTGTTGCAGAATCATGAGATCATCCTGTTCGTCGACCGAACGAGCGACGGCATGTGGCGCCCGATAGGGGGCAAGAAGAAAGACAAGAAGAAGAAATGAAGACTTCCAATCGCATTCACACATTCCAGTTTCTTCCCCTGCGCGATGCAATTTACCTGGGTTTCTGCGCAACCTTCATCATAATCACACGAGCCATGCTGCGGCTGCACCTGAACATCCCCGGTCACGCCATGTTCTTCACTATGTTCTTCCTTATTCTCGGACGTGCGTGCGTTCCGTATCGGTGGGCGGCCACGCTGATGGGGGTTGTGGCCGGTACGCTCAGTATGCTGCTTGGGATGGGCAAGGGCGGACCGCTGGTGATATCCAAGTCCGTTTTCCCCGCCGTCATTGTCGATGTGGGGTTTACTTTGTGTCCGCGCCTCGCCGAAAGCCTTGCTGCATCTGTTCTCCTCGGTTGCATCGCCTCCGCAACCCGGTTCTTTTTCTTTTTGCTGGTGGACTGGCTGCTGGGCATGGAAAAGACCATTATGCTGCAGCACGCAATCTACTCATCTATTCTCACCACTATTTTTGGCGGGGTCGGTTCCGCAATGGTTCCTGCCGTCGTGCGGCGCCTGAAGGCGCACCAGTTGATCAGCTAATGCCCGATATGGATCACAAGGTGAAGTTCCCCGAAGCAAGAACAATGCATTGATCGCCACCAGCCTTGCGTATTATCGGTGCCGGTGCAGGAAGCGAATTCATTCCGCCTCAGGATCGATGAGCGCGAGCCCGGTATCCGGGTCGTGCCTTCGGACCAGGTATCCCGGCGATTCGGTCACGATCACCTCGAGCGTCGGCCAGACCAGAGCCTTGATCAGGTGACCTCCGCGAGTTGTGCCGTCGGCCCTGCCAATGATTGCGTGGGCGTGCACTTTGGGCGTCCCGCCTTCTATGGTTATATCTCCAAACAGGCAGAGCACCTCGACCTGCTCATCCAATTCTATTTTCTTATAGTCTTTCCGGTCGCGGTCAAAAAAGCCAATCGTCGCATGGGAGAATCCCCCGACGGCATTGATCTGACTGCCCGAAAGGACCTTCTCGATTGCGAAGCGCGTAAGGCCCGTGATCAGTTCATCCCCCTTGTCGAAAATGACCGCGTATGTGCTCGGATTCGTTGCGTTGATGCATTTGCTTCTCATGGCGTCGATCCCGCTGCAAGCGCTCGTCACGCGCTCTTCTTATGAAAGATTATCCCTTTTTCCCGCCAGAATCGAATGCTTCTTTTCTTGCCGCGTCGATCCTTTACCGCTTGATCACCTTTCCGATGAACCCCGCCTCGCTCCTTCCATGATGAAGGAAGGACTCCTTCATCTCTTTCGCCGACATCTTGATGATCGCCAGGCTGTTCGGGTCCCCCTTGAAAATGGAGAACATATAGCCTTTGGCCTGTTCGAAGGTAATATGCGGCGGAAGAGGCGGAACATCGGGATCGGTGTGCGCATCGACGACCACCGGCCGGTCTGTCCTGAAGGCTTCCTCCCATGCCGGCCGTATCTGCTTGGGATCATCGATCTCGATCCCTCTCAGTCCCAGCATTTCGGCGTACCGGGCGTAATTGAATTCCTCAACTTCCTGTGAGGCCTCGAACTTGGGATTGCCCGACATGATCCTTTGCTCCCACGTCACCTGGTTGAGGTCCTGATTGTTCAGGACGAGCACGACCAGGCGCGGGTCCTTCCAACTCCTCCAAGAGCGCGCAATGTTGATCAGTGCGGCGTTTCCGAGCATTTGCATCGCGCCGTCGCCGGTGGTTGCGATCACGGCCCGATCGGAATGGGCCATTTTCGCCGCAAGCGCATAGGGGAGTGCCGGACACATCGTGGCCAGGTTGCCGGAAAGGGAAGCCATCATTCCGTGTCTTATCTTCAGGTCCCGCGCGAACCAGGAGGCGGCTGAACCGGAATCGGAGGTAATGATACAGTTGTCGGGAAGCAGGGGGGAGAGTTCCCAGAACACGCGCTGCGGATTGATTGGGTCTGCCTCCAGCATCGCGCGCGCCTCCATTACTTCCCACCATTCCTTCATCGATTGCTCAATATCCTTTTGCCAATCTTTATTCTTTTGCTTCAGCAACGGGAGCAGCGCCCGCAGCGTGAGCGCGCTGTCTCCATGCAGATTCACCTCCATCGGATATCGTGCGCTTAACATGCGAGGCCTTATGTCGATCTGGACACCGCGCGCCTTGCCCTCTTTCGGCAGAAACTCGGAATAGGGGAAACCGCTGCCCACCCACAAGAGCGTGTCGCATTCGGTCATCATGTCCCAGCTTGGCTTCGTCCCCAAAAGGCCGATCGAGCCGACGTTATACGGAACGTCATCCGGAAGAGCCGCTTTCCCCAGCAATGCCTTTGCGACTCCGGCGCCCAACAACTCGGCCACCTGCTGAACCTCTCTTGCGGCTTTGAGTGCGCCCGCTCCAACCAGCATCGCTACTCGCTTGCCTTCATTGAGAACGTCGGCGGCTCGTTTGATGTCATCTTCCTGCGGAATAATTCGAGGGTGAGAATAACCGATGCCCGAGAACACACTTCCATGCTTGCGATCCGGTTTCTCAATTGCATCCGACTCCTGCACGTCCTGCGGAATGATTATGCAGGTTACCGTGCGCTCCGCTTTCGCTATGCGCACCGCCCGGTCAACCAGATGGCGGATCTGCTCGGCGGTGGATGCCATATGCACATACTCATGGGCTACATCCTTAAAGAGGGAAATGAGGTCGACCTCCTGCTGGTATTCGGCCCCCAGCGAAGCCCTTGCCTGTTGGCCGACAATCGCGACCACCGGCTGGCGATCCATTTGAGCGTCATATAGTCCATTTACCAAATGGATAGCTCCCGGACCCGACGTGGCGAGACAAACGCCTACCTCTCCCGTGAATTTTGCATGCCCGCATGCCATGAAGGCGGCTATCTCCTCATGAGCCGTCTGAATGAACTCGATTTTCTCCTTGTGACGATCCAGGGCTCCCATCACTCCGTTTATTCCGTCACCCGGATAGCCGAATATCCGTCGTATCCCCCATGCATGAAGCCGCTTTACCAAATAATCGCTGGCCGTTTTACCGATCATTCTTCACCTCTTTCTTCCCATTCGCGCACGGTCTTCGGAACAGACCGCATTTCCTCTCAACGCATGGACAGGAAGAGACGACTCTTCCTGAATTGACTATCTCGCGATTGTTTTTATTTTTAATCTTACGTTAATCTAACACGCGCACCAGACGAGAGCAACTGAAATGAGCCGGTCATGCCGGAAAATACCCGCTTCTCTTCTTCAGGAAAATAGATGTGAGGCGGAGTGGGTGACAGGATTAATGGGAGCTTGAGAGAGAGGGATCAGCCTCAGGAGCTGAGCTGTGCCATCTGGAGCGAAATCAGTTGATAAGGAGGCGCAGGCGAAACCGCCTTCCCGTTTTTTATTTCAAGCAAGTATTGTTCGACCTGTTTCTTGAATTCGGTCATCTCTTCCTTCGCTACGGGATCGGCGCTGGGAAAATTGACCTTCAGCGGATTGATGAATTGCTCATTCTTGAGCAACCGAAAATCCAGATGAGGGCCGGTGGCAAGGCCGGTCGCGCCGACATAACCGATTACGTCGCCCTGCCGCACGTGCTTGCCCCGCTGGATTCCCTTGGCAAAACTCTTGAGATGTCCATACGTCGACGCGTATGTGTTGTTGTGCTTGATCTTGATGTAGCGGCCGTATCCGCTCTTCCATCCGGCAAAGGCGATCTTGCCGTCGCCAATCGAGCGGATCGGGGTCCCCGCGGGGGCGGCATAGTCAACGCCGAGGTGAGGCCGATACGTCTTGAGGATCGGATGGAACCTCCTATGGCTGAACGTCGAGGAGATGCGGCTGTACTTCAGCGGAGACTTCAGAAACGCCTTGCGCAATGCGCGCCCATCTTGATCGTAATAAGCCTCTTTGCCGTCTTGTCCGAAAGAAAAAGCCCAGTAGGACTTCCCCTTGTTCTCGATACCGGCGGCTAGAATGCGACCGGGTTGCGACGATCGCCCTTTAAGATATCGTTCTTCATAAAGGACGGCAAAAGAGTCGTCCGTCCGAATATCAACGTGAAAATCGATATCCCAAGCAAAAATGTCGGCCAAAGACATCGTTAATGAAGCGGGCAGACCGGCTGCATCGGCTGCAAGAAAAAGGGAATCCTTGATGGTGCCCACCGCTAGTTGATGACGCGTGTTGTATTCAAATATTTCTTTCCTCGCCGTCAGGCTCTCATCCTGGCGCTGGACTATCAATCTGCTGTCCGCAAGTTCGGTCTCGAAACGGTTAATCTTGCCGTCTCTTTCGTCAAAATCAAGCGTTACCACCTGTCCCTGCTGCAAACGCGCAAGGTTGTAAACAGGACGCGTAGCACTCACCAGTTCCTGAATGCACGGTGAAGGGATTCCCCGTTTTTTCAGAAGATCGTAAAGATTATCCCCTTTTTCAACTGTGGCGCATATGTTCTGCTCGTATGAACGAGGAGCGGGTCCCTCCTCGGCCTTTGCTTCCCCTGCGGGCGCTGCGACCTGTTCCATTGCCGCTGCATCCTCCGGCGAGGGCTCCGAAGCATTCGAAAACGCGAGTTCCTCGCTTGGTGAGTTTCGAAAAGTCAAATACGAAACGAGGACGGCCACCGCGGCCATGCTTAAGAGATGCCGGATGGAGAATGGATGTCCAGTATTACGGGCGGAAAAAGACTTGCGGCCGATCGGCAATCGGATAAAAGAGGTGTTCTTTCTTTTCAACATCACTTCCTCTATTGGTTATCAACGGGTACGCAAGCTTACAAAGGAAATGAATTCTGCTACAGGTCTGTTTAACGCACATAGGCATCGATCATGCCGAACTGAGGATGCGCAAAAAGAATATTTTTCCCAGTACGTTAAGCTATTATGCCATTGGGTTTAGCGCAATGTCAAATCCTTGCTCGATTTTTTTCGTCGTACGTTTTCGAACACCAACTTCTTCTTTCGGGCAATTCCCCGCCTATTTGAGGCTCTCTAACTGCCTGCCAGGTAAAGAATACAGCAGCCGGGACAGATCGACATGAGCCCGTGTCTCTCCATATATCCCCTGAACGAGCGGTATCTCTCGCCGTTCCAGATGTCCTCAAAACTCCGCTCATGCAGATTCCCCATCACGAGGTCATAGAACACATGGCATGGCGCCACATCGCCGTCGGCCGTGATATCTATGACGTTCCACGGAATCGGACAGCGACGATAGGTGTCGGTCATCTTGTTCCAATGAGCACCGAGATAGGCGGAAAGATTTTCCGGTGAAAATGTAGGCGGCAATAGCAGCACATTTTTCCCCATCTCCTGAAGGGAGTCGCACACTCTATTCACCTGGTCCGCAAGTTTGATTGCATCGATATTCGAGAAATCGGCGGGGGAGCGCACGAGCCCGCTCCAGTAACGATTGCTTTTTATGCCGAACTGCGAATCGAGCATTCGCGCATATGCGGCTCCCATCGGAGCCGTGATAAAGTTCTGCATCTGGATCGTTGCCCAATCGATCGCCTCCAGGTTCAGCTCGCGCAGAAAGAATTGATCGAGCGCAAGATAGTTGTCCGCTGTAATTGTATAAATGATGCTGATAAGCGGAGTGCGGCCGCCCGACTTCTGCTTTTCGCGGTAAAGCGCCGCAATGCCGCTCATGGCTTTCTCGTAACTGCCGGGGCCCCGCTGGGCATCGTTGATTTCTCGAGGGCCGTCAAGTGAAACGCGCACTGAATCGAAGCCGGTGCGCACCAGCATCACGGCATGCTTTTCCAGGAGAGTGCCGTTTGTCGGCGTATCTATCGGCGAGCCCGCTTGCTTGATCGCCAGGATCAAATCCTCAAGATGAGGATAGACAAATGGCTCGCCTCCGAACAGGTCATACGACGGCCTTGCCGGCGCCAGTTCGCGGATGACCCGTCTCAACAAATCAATATCGAGCGTAGCGGGTTTCTTGCCGCTCGCCTTTCCATAGCGTCCCTTTTCTCCCCACTCATAACACATCCTGCAGCGCAAGTTGCAGACTTCGGTTACCTGTAGCGAGACGCTGGAGGGAAGATCACAGAGGAGGGATGATTCTTCGCGGTCGGTCTCTTGCATGTGAGAAAATTTCTCCGTCTTACTTATTGTAAACGTTTGAAAGCGCTTCGCACGTCAAAACGCCAGATAATGCACCAGCTCCTTTGTCATGTTCACCAGGTCCGAAATCTGCACGCGTTCATTGGCCGCGTGAGCCGATATATTATCGGCTCGGACCGGAGACACTCCGATGAATTTGTCGGTTCTTAACGCCTCCGCCACTGAGCCCATATCCGTCGAGCCGCCCAGCCCGCCGATCAGAAAGTCGTCGTATCCGTGTACCGCCCGGCGCGCATCCTTCATCTTTTTCATGTACACGCTTTCCATGTCGAAAACCACCGGCGGGTAATCGATGACCGCCTTCACCTGTACGTCGAGCAGCTTGCTGTTCGCTCTTCCCCGCGCGATCGCCTCCTTGATTTCCCCGACAACGTCGTCGGCCTTCTCCTCGGGAAGATAACGCCGATTGATGGTCAGCCTGCACTCGCCGGGCGTGATGTTGGACTTCGCGCCGCTTCGCATCACTGAAAGGTTAAACATCGGCGTGAGCTGCGGCGATGGCGTGCCCGGCAGCGGGAAGGCGGGCACTTTCGATTCGCGCTTCTCCACAATCTTCTTCAACGCAAGCAGTTCATTCATGATCGGAACCATTTCCTCGAGCGCGTTGATCCCCATAAAGTTCATGCCGCTGTGGCAGCTCTTGCCGATGCCCGTTACAAAGATATTGATGGCGCCCTCGCACGCCTGCAGCAAAATCGGCTCCTGCGCCCCAAGCTCAAGATTCAGCATATGCCCCTTCACGTATCCGTTCAGGGCAAGATGGTAAACGCCCGGATAAACGCCGATCTCTTCATCCGTGCAAAACATGCAGTGCATATCGAATTTCGGCTCGAGCGACAAATCATGCATCACCTTCAGTGCGCCCATCAGACAGGCAATCGATCCCTTCATGTCGGACGCGCCGCGCGCATAGAAAGTGTCGCCTTTGACAATGCCCGCAAATGGATCGCACTCCCAGCCCTCTTCAATCGGAACCACGTCGATGTGCCCGTAAATGGAAACCGGCTCCTTGCCCGACAGCTTCCGCGCGACAAGGTTCACTCGCGGTCCCTTCAGATCGTACGGGATCTCACGCACCTTCTCCTCCGGTATGATCACGCGCTCGGTGTCGAACCCGAATGTCTCGAGGTCCGGTTCGAGCGCGTCCGCAATTTTGTCATAGTTGAGGCCGGGCGGAACGGACGTATCAATCTGCACCAGTTTCCTGAGTGTCTCGACAATATAATTCCGGTTCTTTTCAACTGCCTCAAAAGCTTTCGTGTAATCCATCTCGACCTCCATGGCGACCGCAGAAAACCGAGCCCTGACAAGCGAAGGCTCCGAACCCTAAGAATCCGGACACGCTTATGCCATGATACAAGGTTCCCCGCAATCCGTCAACGTGATTCCGTCCCCTCCGTTCGCCGTCATTCCTGCGGAAGCGGAAGAAGGAATCCGGGATGTGCGGTGGTAGCCGCCCCATTTCAATCTTCCTCTTCGGTGGAATCATCCGCTCGTAGCGCTCACTCCCGGCAATCCATTATTATTCTTCTTGACCTGTGTTTACACCCAGGGGCGACCCGGCGGGTCGCCCGCTTGCCAATTTCTTGTGACACACCGTTTGCAATCCTTCTCCCGATGACATAATATTAACCGGCAACAGGCGGGAGTAATACAATGAACTTTCTTCATAAATGCCAAATCGACCGGCGCCGTTTCCTGAAAATAAGCGCCGCCGGCGCTGCCGCTGCGTCGACTGCACTGCGTCCAGAAACCGCACACGCCAAACTGAGTGTCCCGCAGCCGGGACCCGAAACCTCCGTGCATCTGGCTGGTGTACCGAAGGGAGCGGCAGAAGAAGCACTCATCAAAGCCGTTCGAACCGCTGCCGAATCGGCCACCGACTTCTCCTGGTTGTCCGCAGGCGATACAGTCTTCATCAAGCCGGCCCTCAATTCCGGCAATCCGTACCCCGCCACCACTCATCCGGCGGGAATCGCCGCCATGGTGGCCCTCTTAAAGGAAAAGGGCGCCGGCCGCGTCATCGTGAGCGATACTGCAGGCATCGAGCACGTTAGATTCTACCGCGACAAGATAACCGGCAGCTCCCGCCGCTTGATGCAAAATTCCGGAATCGCCCGCGCCGCAGAGTCGGCGGGCGCCGAACTGTATTTTCCCGAGGAAGAGGGCTGGAACGCATTCTTTGAGGACGGCCCCGCCTCCAAATCGCACTGGAAAGCAGGCATCATGATGCCCAAAGTCCTGAAGGAGGTTGACCACATCATCCTCATGCCTCGCTGCAGCCGCCATCCGCTGGCAGGCAGCACCCTCGGTCTCAAGGCGGCCGTCGGCTATTGGCGCACTGATTCGCGGCTCGAATACCATCACGATGCGGCAACCTTTCAGGAGAAAACAGCAGAGGCCAATTGGGTGCCCTCTCTTCGTGAAAAACAACGCCTCGTTCTAACGACGGCTACGCGCACTCAGGCCACCTACGGACCGGACAAGGGATATGCGACCGATCCCGACATCGGTTTGATCGTCGCCTCGCAGTGCGTCGTCGCTCACGACATGGTCTCGCTGGCCTGGCTGCTCGAAAACCGCAAGCTCGCGCCCGAATCCGAGAAAACGGGCTCTAGCGACCCTTACACCTCCCAAGCCATTGTCGGCATCGCCAACCGCGTCGTCGTCAACTGGCTCGGCGGCATCATTTCCGCACTGACGGCCGAGAGACTCATCCGCAACGACATCGACGCCATCTGGGACGACCGCATCCTCAACCGCGCGTTCCACCTTCTGGGCGGCGTCCCCCGCGTCGCGCTTCTCGATCCCACCGAAACCGTCCCCCTCGAGACCAAACAAAAACTCGCCCAAATGGTTACCTTCGCCTAATGGAAGAAATATAGGGACAGAGCCCATTTTTTATTTATAACTCCTCTATTTGCTTATTGTTACGAGATAACCCCTTATCACTAAATAATATATTTTGATTATTGTAGGGCGAAATATGGTCTCTGTGAGACTGTCCGACGATTAAAGTTGTTGAACTATAGTTCAAGATATTAATTTATGGTTGACAATAGCCTCTTTTTGTGGTATCATCTCCTTCAA
>QZKU01000135.1 GCA_003598085.1 Candidatus Abyssobacteria bacterium SURF_5 | reverse complement strand
AACACCAAAGCTATCACTCAGAAGAAAAAGAACAAAAGCCGCCCTCGATCAAACTTTCCTACAGAAATTACTCGGAATTTAGATGCGTAAGCCCTGCCCGGAGTCTGGAAGAAATGATCAGGCAAAATCATTCTGATAACAAGAAGAACGCCCCATGATTAAGCGCTAGATTCGAGGCGAGTCGAGGCCCTCCAGTCCTTTCGGAGTCCCCAGAATCTCGGAGAGGATAATGCCCTTCCTGATTTCCGCCAGGCTCGGCTGCCCCAAAACAGATTTGGAAGCGACTCGTTTCGTCATCCGGCGCACATCCGTTCTTCTTCTCGGCTTGGGAGACGGCTGATCCGGCTCGACCCGAACCGGCCTCTCCGGCCGGGCCACCCGCTCGCGTTCAACACGATACGGCTGCACCGCATACGGCGGCTCGACAGGAAGAGGCCTGACCGCCCGTCGCGGCTGCGGCGGCGGGGGAGGCGGCATCTTCACAACCTCCGCCGACCTGCTTTGCACCCGCACGTGTTCGCGCTCCGGCAGCCGAACCGGCGGCCGCGACGGCGGTTGTGGCTGTCGCTTCCGCTCCCTTGCTTCTCTCAACAGGCGTTCCAGTTCATTCTGGACAGACTCAACGGAAGAAGATTCCCTCCGCGAAGGCCGCTGGACCGGACCCGTGGGGGAGGCGGGACGCCGTACCGGAGTCGGCCGCACTGGCCGGTCCGAGACTTCAGGCGGTTGTTGTTCCCGCTTGCGGTTTTGCACCTCCTCCATAATCGAGCCTATTACTTTCCACGCGATCCAGAGGAATAGGAGGACACCCCATACTTCCATGATTAATTGCCACCCTTCGCAGTATCTTTGTCCATATCCGAAATCGACTGCCTCATTGCAGTATCCGATTGTATGTTGCGAAGCCGGTAGTAGTCCATGATTCCTAAATTGCCGGATCGGAACGCGTCGGAGATGGCGCGTGGCACCTCGGCCTCGGCCTCGACCACTTTCGCCCGCATCTCGACCACTTGCGCTTGCATCTCCTGCTCGCGCGCGACCGCCATCGCCCGGCGCTCCTCTGCCTTTGCCTGGGCGATTTGCTTGTCCGCTTCGGCCTGCTTCGCCTGGAGTTGAGCCCCAATATTCTCACCAACATCGATGTCGGCGATATCTATCGAGAGAATTTCGAAAGCGGTGCCGGCATCCAACCCCTTGGCAAGAACCTGGCGCGAGATCATGTCGGGATTCTCCAGCACTCTCTTGTGGGTTTCGGCCGAGCCGATAGTGGTTACGATTCCTTCACCCACGCGCGCTATGATGGTCTCCTCGGTGGCGCCTCCGACCAGTCGCTCCAGATTCGCCCGTACCGTCACCCTCGCCTTCGCCTTCAACTGAATGCCGTCCATGGCGACGGCGTCAACTGTTTCCTTCCCTTTTCGCGGGTCCGGCGCATCGATCACCTTCGGGTTCACGCTCGTCTGCACTGCGTCAAGAACGTCGCGCCCCGCCAAGTCGATCGCGGCCGCCCGCGCAAAGATCAGCGGGATATTCGCCTTGTTGGCGGCAATCAGCGCCTGCACTACGCGCACAACATTTCCATGTGCAAGATAATGGGCCTCAAGATCATTCGTGCTTATGTGAATTCCCGCCTTCACCGCCATGATCCGGCTGTTGACAATGGTGCTCGGATTCACATTTCGAAGACTCATGCCGATCAGATTCGTAAAGCTGACGTGCGCGTCCGAAAGCGCCGCCCGAAGCCAGAGCCCGAAATAACGGCCGAGCACGGCGACAAAGGCGACAATAATGGCTATGATGAATAGAATAAGAATCAGCCCGATGGTGTTCATTCAATCATCCTCCTGTCTCTGAACTCATGGGATGCGCTTCCCGAACTACGACACGGTTACCCTCGACTTGGACAACCTTCACTTTCCTGTCCTTTTCAATGAATGAGCCGTCCGTCACTACATCGAGACGGATGGAGCCGACCTGAGCGATCCCCGCCGGTCGCAAATGCGTCAGACTCACGCCTTCCTTTCCCAGATATCTCTCCAGCGAATCCGTTCCGCTGTAACCTGACTTCTTATCAAGGTTGCGATTCAGGATGAGCATTCTCCCCAGATAACTGTGCGGAAAACGCCGCAACGCCAGCAGCAGCAGGACCGCCGCAACACATAATTCTCCGATAACAATCCAAAACCCCATTGCCTCATAATAATAGAAAGCAAAAAAGACGCTCGCCCCAAAAGCGAGCAGCCCCAGGATTCCAAAAATTAATCCGGGCAGAAACAGTTCCAGGTAAATGAGTACTATAGCGGCTATAAACAGCAGTAAGACAACCATGTTTTCATCCCCCACTGTCTGATTGATCTCGCGCTGAGTCGGGGTGGGGCCGTTCCTGCTCAGCGGGTGTATGCCTCGATTGACCGCCCCGATGCTCCTCCTCCTGCGCGATCACCGACTCCATGAATACGATGAGCTGGCCAAGCTCGATCAGCACCCTTTGAGTCACCTTCATCTTGTCGGCCGGATCCACCGACTTCGTGTCCTCGAGTTCGTCAAAAGAATCCAGCAGAACGGTTTGATTCTCGGCGAACAGTTGCCGCGCTTTCGTAAGGAGCTTATTGTATCGACTCACAAACGGCCCGCAGGAATAGTAACCGGCGCCGCGCTGCTGTATATCCAGCGTGTCGTTCTTGAGCGTGCGCGCCATCGAGAGGAGCGTTCGCTTTTCGTCCAGCCGATGCATCGTCATGCCGATTCCTTCTCGGGTTGCTTTTCAGCCACGAATATCTTGTTGCCCATAACTTTTACCACCTGCACGTGTCTGTCCTTTTCCACATATTCACCCAGCGTCTGCACCTCGAACGGCTGCCCGGCGATGAGCGCTTTGCCCGCGGGACGCAGATGAGTCAGGCTGATCCCGTTTTCTCCGATCATCGCTTCCAGATTCTCTCCGGTCGTGAAGCCCAATGTCGGCTCCTCGCTCGCCGTGAGCACGATCAGCCGCTTCAGTCTGCTATGCGGAAACATCTTCCATAAAATCACCGTTCCGCCGATGACTCCAACCATCAAGAAAACAAACACGATCAGCGCGGAATTCAATCGCTGAAAATCCCATGAGAATTGTGGAATCGGGTTCCTCACCAGAGCGAGGTAAACCGAAAGAAAAATGCACAGGATTCCCGAAATGCCGGCCGCCCCAAAACCCGGGATCACAAAGAGCTCAAGCGCGAGAAGCCCCAAACCAACCACGAACAGCAACATGTCCAGAACATCCGCCAATCCGGCAAGATAATGGCCGCCGAAAAAAAGCAGAAGCAAAACGGCGCCCAGGGTGCCGCTAACCCCCCAGCCCGGCATCTGAAGCTCAAAAAAGATGCCGAGCACCCCCAGCGTCAGTAAGAGACCCGATACCACCGGATGCGTCAAGAAGCGCACAAGCTTCTCACTCCAGGTGCTGGTTGAAACCACTTTCTGGGCCGGATCCAGTCCCATCTGCTCCATCAGAGCTTCCACCGATTCAGGAGTCGAATCCGCAAAGCCGAGTCGCTCCGCTTCCGCTGCCGTCATCGTCAATAACTTGCTCGTTGGCGAAATTTCCTCAATTTTTATCCCTTCATGCCGTGATCGAAATTCCTCAACCTCGCCGGAGGAAAGAATTGTGACGTCGCCATCAAGAACGGCGTAAACCTCGGTGTCGGCGTCAACCATGGCTTCGGCAAGCAGCGGCGAATGGCCGTTTCTCTCGGCAGTTGCGCGAAATTCCCCTCGGACGTATGAAACTTCTTTCTCGCTCAGCTCGCCGGAGCCGCCCAACGGATCTATACTCACCGGAGTCGCCGCTCCAATAGTGCTTCCCGGCGCCATTGTGATGCGGCCGGTCGCAAGACATATCAGCGCGCCCGCGGATATGGCCCTCTTGTTCACGTACGAAACTACAGGAAGAGCGGAGTCCTCGAGCGCATCGCGAATATCCAGTGCCGCATCCACCCGCCCTCCCAGCGTATCCACCTCAAGGATTACCGCCTCGAATCCTTTATCCTTTGCCTCATCCAGCGAACGTTTCACAAAATATGCAAGCCCCAGGTCAATCGTCTCGTCTATCGGAATTATGAAAGCACCCGGACCGGAAACACTCCCGGCAGTTGTTTGTGATACCGAACTCTGAGCAAGGCTCTGACAGAGAAAATTGAATAGGATGGTGATGGTTAGCAGTGTGAAAGGAAAGACTAGACGGGAAAAGCTTATACCAGCAGTCCTTTTGAGGATTCTTTTCGGCCCCAAATCTTTCGGCTTCGTCTTCTTAGCCTCCTCAGCTATCTCTCCATATTTCCCGAAATTATACCCGATCCCAACGCATTCTTCAACCTTTTTCGATCCGGCTCGAATTTAACGCTTCCGCGGCCGGCCGACACCCCTCAGCTTCCAAGTACATGAATTGATAGTTGCAGTGCAATTTTTGCAGGGAAATTTAATTTCTTTTGGAAATAGTGCAAATATTTCATGCCCCAAGTGAATGGCCAAGCGCCATGAAAGGAACAAAAGGAAGGCCGATTACCTCATTCTCTTAGTGTAACATATTGCAAAAAGAAGACTTAAATGACCTCTATCTATTCGTTCGCCGTGCGAGATTCTCTTTGGCATTTTTAATGCTTTTACGGCTCAATGCAGATGTGCAGGAATAAACGAAGGTCTTGAAATATCGTCAAAAAAGAGGCGGATTTGGCATCTTCGAAGACAGTTCTTTTAGTGGATGACGAGCGGAATGCACTCGTGGCTCTGGCAAAAATATTGCGAGAAGACGGATACCACGTGGTCGTGGCTTCGACTGAAGAACAGGCCCTCAATCGGCTGAGCCGGTGGAAATTTGATTTTATCATTACCGACCTGTTCTTGCTGAAGAGCTGTTGCGTAAATTTGCTTAATAGAATTAAAACCCTGAAACCGCGTATCCCCGTGATCCTTACAACCGCCCACGGAGATATCAATAGATACTTGGATGAAGCCAGTTTGGACGGAATGCAGCGCCTCTCAAAGCCGATCAAATACGAGGAATTGATGCGCGTCATCAGTACAATCGAGGCCCAGGCGACGGGACAAACCAGCGCTGAAAGCGGAAGCGGCCCTTGAGGAGAACAAGAAGATTGCCGCAAGAAATTGACGGATCCCAAAGAAACCGCAAAGGAGGAGATAAATTACCTTGTCATCTGCCTGTTGGCAATGCCGTTTCTAAGGCTAAAAGCATGTCACCCCAACATGCACGATAGGCAGCCTGGATAAGCAGCCTGATGAGGAAGAGACAGCAATGCAAGGGTATTGTTGCGCCCCCCAACAGGGCAGTTAGAGCAAGGCTAAACCATGACACTGAACCCAAAAGCAACTTCTTTCGGCGTTAACGAAAGCCCCCAATTCGTTAAGCTCAGCTTGGCCTCAGCCATGACACATGACCTAGCGCCAGAAGAAGCTTTAGGGGCGCAACAACCCTTTGCATAAGCATACTATTCTTCCCATGGCTCATTCCGTACTCGCGCAGGCAAAAAAGAAATCTTAACCTGCGGCCTCCCAAAAATCTTGGCTCTTGCCTTCTTCATGCCTCATCCGAATTCTTGTGAATATCGCACAAGGGGGATGTCACATTTATCAAACAAAAATCGCTTGTTTTTTGTCCTGACGGTGTGCTATAATACGATCAACCTCCTGCCGGAGGCCAAGAGCCTGAATTGGGGAAAGCTGTTGTCGAGTCTTTTTCACTCCTCACCTCGATGGTCGAGAACTAAGAACAACAAATTTCCGGATCGAATAATGCATCCAAAACGAGTGGTTGTTTTTTTGTCTTTTGTCCTGTTCGCTTTTCCCCCCGCCATTGTGAGTGCGGCTGAAGCGAAGTGGAATGACTGCGTCGGCTGCCATTCCGGCGACCACAGGAATTCTGCGGCGCCTTTCGTTGATCTGGACATCTTGAAAAATTCGGTTCATTCCGGCCAGGACTGCGTCGATTGTCATAGCGATATCCACGAAGTCGCACACGCGGTCGGCGAGGCTCCCCATCAGAGATATCCGGAAAAAGTAAACTGCACAGACCGGTGTCACGTCAAGGGCAATGCCATGGGAGCTCCGGATTTCTCCCCCTTCGATCAGTACAAAGACAGCGTTCACGGAGTCGCGCGGCGCGCCGGAATCGATGACGGAGCTACCTGTACCGACTGTCACGGCCGACATAATATACGACCCAAATCAGATCCTGAATCCAACGTCTATCGCGCCAATATCCCTCGAACCTGCGCAATCTGCCATGAAGATATGCAGGTGGTTGTGAAGCACCATATCCACGCCGAAAAACCCTTCCAGGAATATGAGCAGAGCGTTCACGGAAAAGGTCTCTATCAAGCCGGCCTCATCGATTTCGCCGCAGTGTGTACCGATTGCCATGGGGTTCACGACATTCAACCGGCGGGTACGCCCAACCTCAGAGCGCGAAACCCTGAAACATGCGGGAAATGCCATCTCGGCATATTTAATACCTACAAACAGTCGATTCACGGAGTCGCCGCGATGGAGAATCAAATCGCCGATGCGCCAACTTGCACCGACTGTCACGGCGAACACAAAATCTCCATTCCCGCAGAAGGAAAGATAGCTTCCGTTTGCTCTCAATGCCACTCTGAAGCCGGTATTATGGCGAAGTACGATGTACCCGTTGACCGCACCTCAACTTATCAGCAAAGCTTCCACGGCATTGCAACCAGTTACGGAAGCAAGACCGCGGCGAATTGCGCAAGTTGCCACGGACATCATGATGTCCGCCCGCCGTCCGACCCGAAATCGTCCGTCAACCCAATGAACCTCAGCGCAACCTGCGGCAAAGCCAGCTGCCATCCCGGAATTTCTCCAAAAGTAGCCTCGGCAAAAATACATGTCGATGTCAACAAGAAAGAATCCGGCAGCCCCTATTACGTGCGCCAAATGTTCGTTTGGCTGTTCATCGGGCTCCTGTTTGTCTCCTTTATCTGGGTAATCCCGGACATTATCAGGAGGTTTAGACGAAGGAATGCTTCTTAAAAGAAAATCCTTCCTGCTCGGCTGCATGTGCGCTTTCATACTGGCCGCAGTGTCCGCTGCCCCCGCGGCAGCGGCTCTATCAACCGAAGACTGTCTCTCCTGTCATGACGACTCCTCGCTCACGGGCGAAGATGGCAAATCACTGAACGTAGATCCGGATGTCTTCAAGAAATCCGTGCACGGCCAGGGCGGCATCGAATGCGTTAATTGCCATATGGATCTGGAAGACGTCGAAGAGTTTCCTCATCCCACGCCGCTCGCGAAGGTCGATTGTTCTCTCTGTCACGACCAGGAGTTCGAGGATTTCAAGACCAGCATGCATGGCGAAGCCTTCGTGGCCGGCGATCCCGCCGCCCCGGTCTGTTCCACCTGTCACGGAACACATAACATCAAACGCGTTTCCGATCCGGCATCATCTGTCTTCCCGCTCAATATGGTCGATATCTGCATCCGATGTCATACTGATACGAAGATCGTCGAAGACCACAAACTGCCGGCTGCGGAGAAAATCAAGGCGTACGAGAACAGCGTTCACATGAAGGCGCTCAAAGAAAAGGGGCTTACCGTCTCCGCCGCGTGCAATGACTGTCACGGCTCACATAAAATCAAGCCGCCGGACAATCCGGATTCAATGATCAATAGGTTTAATATCCCGAAGACCTGCGCAAAATGCCACCAGGGCATCTATCAAGTTTACGTCGAAAGCGTTCACGGGCAGGATTACCTGATGCAGAACAACGACGTTCCCATCTGCACCGACTGCCACGGCGAACATTCAATAAAATCGCATGTAAGCCCTGAATCGGCCGTCTACGCCACCCACATCGCGGAAATCTGTTCAAATTGCCATGAAGATGAGACCTTGAGCAAACGCTACGGTTTCGCATCACAGCGCCTCAAGACGTACCTCGGCACTTACCACGGCATCGCCTCAAAACTTGGGGATACCAAAGTGGCAAATTGCGCAAGCTGCCACGGCTATCATGATATACGGCCACCGAACGATCCGAGATCCTCGGTCCATCCTGATAATATCCCGAGCACCTGCGGAAAATGCCATCCTCAGGCCGGAAAAAACTTCGCCATCGGAAAAGTTCACGTGGCCGAAGCCAAGGAAAGCAGCATGGGCCGATACTTCGTCGAAAAAATATATACGGTTATAATCGTTTCCACGATCAGCGGATTTCTCCTCTTCATAGGGGTCGATCTTTACGCGAAGCGACGAAAGCGAAAGAGTCACGAGCAGTAAGGATGGTGAAACGTGAAAATAAATGATGAAGACCTGGATCTGCTTGCGAGAGCGAAAAACGCGGGATTGCTCTCAGAACATTCGATAACTGACGAAGACCTCATCAAAGATGACGAAGTCTTCGAACGGCTTTCCGTTGCCCAGCGGATACAGCATGTCATCCTGTTTACCAGTTTCTTTACCCTCGTACTCACCGGAATTCCCCTCGTCTTCCCCGAAGCTCCCTTTTTACATAAACTCTTCTTTTTTCCGGAAAGCTTCTGGCTGAGAGGAATTATTCACCGTGTCGCAGGCGTCATGCTGATTTGCGTCGGCCTGTTTCAACTCGTTTACGTCATCGTGTCACCCCGCGGAAACAGCGACTTTCTCAAGATAATTCCTAACCCGCGGGACGCGAAAGATGCCCTGAACCTGTTCCTGTGCAACCTCGGCCTTCGAGAGGAACGGCCCAAATTCGGTAAGTTTAACTTTATCGAGAAATTCGAATACTGGGCGCTCGTATGGGGTATCTTCGTTATGGCCATCAGCGGGTTACTCCTGTGGTTCCAGGAAGCGGCCATCGCATTGTTCCCTATCTGGGTCCTTGACATCATCCGCATCGTGCACGGTTTTGAAGCGATTCTTGCTTTCTTGGCGATCATCATTTGGCACATGTATAACGTGCACCTCAATCCGGAAGTCTTTCCCATGAGCAAAGTGTGGATCAATGGGAAAATCTCCAAGGAAGAATTGATGGAGCACCATCCCCTCGAATACGAAGAGATACTGAAGGACCGCCGCGAAAAAATCGAAATCGAGCGCGTAAAGAATCTGCTCGAGCAGGTGCGGCGGCAAAAATCGGACGGGAAAGCTGATCCGTCCTGAATCCCTAACCGGTCTCGCTCTTCTCCGGTCCGGTCTGCACCAATAACCTGTCTTACGCCATTGATCCCCCGCGATGCCCACCGACAGTTTTACTCAGCAAGAGAATGTGTCATAGTTGAATAAATCCCTTATTCCATTTACGATCAGCTCGGATGCGGAGTGCTTTTTCCATTGATGAAACCGGTTTCACTGTTCTTCGTGCTGGTAATCGTTTCAGCAGGCGTGGATCTCAGCGTTCATCCGAAGGAGGCATTCAGGATGGAAAAAATCATCATCGTTCCCCTCGGTAATGACGTACCAGAATCCAGCCTCGAATTCCTGCGCGAGCCGCTTCAGCGCACGTTCGGGACGATCGTCGTTTTCTCCAGGCCGGCGCCTCTTCCGCGACGGGCTTACGACGCCGGTAAAAACCAATACCTCTCAAACCTCGTTCTTGATTCTCTGAACTCTCAGATGAGAGCGCCGAATGACTGCCGCATTCTTGCCGTCACAAATGTCGATCTCACCGTCACAAACATGAATTTCGTTTTTGGGCAAGCCGATATGGACTCCGGATTGTCAATCATCTCTTTGGCGAGACTTCGGCCTGAATTCTATGGCGAACCACCCGACACTCGACTCTTTCAGGCACGAGCTCTGACCGAGGCCGTTCATGAGCTGGGGCATACCCTCAGCCTCGACCACTGTCACGATTCCAGCTGCGTCATGTACTTCTCAATCACGCTCCAGGACACCGATAGGAAAGGTCATTCCTTCTGCGGAAGATGTCGCGCTTCGGCTGAAGCAGCCGCGGCAGGAAAATAGAAGCGGTTTTCGCAGGTATGAACGCTCCCGCTTCACCGAAAGAAATTCTCCGACTTGCTTACCAGTTCATTCAGCCGGCGCTCGAGTTCCCGGCGGAATTCTTCAAGCTCTTCATAACCGCTGTCGGGCGGAACAACCAGAGGTTCCCCCAGAAAGAACGCCAGCTTGTTGAAGGGGAAGGGAATGAGCGTTTGATCCCATGTGGGCGCATGAACCTTTCGCTTTGCCCACGCACGAAGCGGGTAAATGGGGATTCCAGCCGCTTGAGCAAGTTTTATGGTCCCCATTTTTGCCTTTCGTGCCGGCCCGCGCGAACCGTCCACCGCCATTCCGCACAGTACCCCTCTATGGGTCTTCATGTATTCGATCGTTTCCCCGAGCGCTTCTCTTCCGCCTTTTGAACTCCCACCGCGGATGGCAATAAAGTGGCATCGCCGAAATATCTCGGTCAGGACGTCGCCTAACCTGCTCCGGCTCACCATCACAAGAACTGCATGACCCCGCTGGCAAAACGGGCTGATAATGGCGTCTTGATGCCAGACGGCCGCCACCATATTCTCTCCGCGTGCCGTCGCTTCCCAGAGGGACGACATCTCGTCCAGCAGTATCTCGCTGGTGTGGTACACCAACCACATGTAGGAGTTGTAAAGCAGGGGAATGATAACCACTGCCGCGCGTTGCCCCAGTCTCCTCAGCCAGGAATATTTCTTCTTTTTTCTCTGTGCATCGCTCATCTATCGAACCGCGCTTTGTACTTCAGGATGATCAGCCACCACCTGTCTTATCGTACGGTATCCCGCAGAGCATGTCAAACCAAAACCAGCATCGGGATCACCCTCTCATTCCCAGCCTTGTAAATCGATTCCCGCTAATGATAGACTGGTGCACTACGGCTGCTTTATTGGTCTCGCTGCCATTAGTTAGACCGGAATTGGAGGGGTTTCCATGACGTGGCAATATACTCCTTACACGATCCCGCTGCTCCTTGCGGGCGGCTTCTCCGGCCTGCTGGCTGTTTACATTTTCAGAACCAGGCGGACGAGGGAGGCGACAACAATCTCTCTCCTGATGCTGGCAGTCGGCATCTGGTCGTTCTCGTACGGCATCCAACTGGCAAATGCCACCGCGGGCGGACAGCTTTTCTGGAATAAGGTGCAGTATCTGGGAATCGTGCCTGCCTCATTCCTGTGGCTGGTCTTTGCGCTGCAGTATTCAGGGCGGAACAAATGGCTGACAAGGCAAATCTTTTCTGCCATCCTCCTGATCCCTCTGACGACGATTATCCTTGTATGGACGAATGAGTTCCATCATCTTTTCTGGCGAACCTTTACGCTGATGGATATGGGCTCCTTCCTTGTGAAATCTTCCGAGCGCGGGTTCTGGGTCTGGATTCACATCGCCTATTCCTACCTCATGATCTTTATCGGATCGCTCCTCATCTTTGAACGGTTCATTGCTTCGAGGACCTATCTCTACCGCAGACAGGCAGCCGCACTTCTTTTCTTCGTCCTGGCTCCCTGGGCCGGGAATATCCTGTTCCTTCTGGGTATAACACCTTTCCCACACCTGAACATTACTCCCTTCATTTTCACCATCACCAGTCCGGTCCTTGCCTGGGGACTGTTTCATTTTCGCCTCGGCGACCTCGCACCGGTAGTTCATGCAACTGTCATAGAAAGCATCAATGACGGCGTCATCGTTCTGGATGATCTCGGCCGCATCATCGAAATAAACCCGGCCGCCAAAACTTTTCTCGGGCTCGCGCCGTCAGATGGAATCGGAATCCAGCTCAAAGACGCCTTTCCGGATTTCGCGGAAAAGCTCAAGTTGAGCAATTCCACCTTTGCGCTCGAACAAGAGGTTCCACTTGACGCGGATACCAGAAAGGGAACATATGATATTCGCATCTCCCCCCTGATCGACCCGGCCGGACGCCTGGTGAGCCGGGTCATCGTCATGCGCGATATCAGCGCGCGCAAGCTCGCGGAAGCGGAACTCCAACTTCACAGGAACAAGCTCGAGGAGAAAGTGAAGACGCGGACGGCTGAATTGTCCGATACAAATGCGCGCCTGCTGAACGAGATTGCCCAGCGCGAGCGTGTCGAGAAGGCTCTGCGCGAAAGCGAAAAGAAATACAAGACCATCGTGGAAAGCAGTAACGATATCATCATGCTTACCGCTCCCGACGGTAACATTCTTTATCTGAGCCCTTCCTGCAGAAACATCCTCGGATACGAACCGGAGGAACTGACCGGCTCTCAACCCTGGATCGTTCATCCTGATGACCTGGCTAGCGCCAGGCAACAGTTCAATCAAGCGCTGCTCGGGCAATCCGGTTCCAATTTCCAGTATCGGATTCAAACCAAGACTGGAGAGACCAGATGGGTTTCACACTCATGGATTCCGATTACCGAGGAAGCCGGCCTCCAGATGATAGTGAGTACCGTTCGGGACATAAATGAACAAAAAATTGTCGAACAAGCGCTCCGGCAGTCGGAGGAGCGATATCGAATGCTCGTCGATAATTCATTATCAAGCATTTTCGTCAATCAGGACGGCGTCCTGAAATTCATCAATAAGAAATTCATCGAGACGTCCGGATATTCCGAGGACGAACTCCTTGATTCGTCATTCGAACGGCTTATTTATCCCGAAGATCGCGAACTGGTCGATCGGATCGTGACGCGTAGATTGTCCGGTGAAGATGCCGCCGCGCACTATGAATTCCGGGCGGTCACCAAGAGCGGGGATATCGTCTGGCTTGAATCTTTCGGAACGAAAATCGACTATCAGGGCCGACCGGCTCTCCTGGTCCATCTGAACGATGTTACCGACAGGAAAAACGCCGAAGAGGCCCTCAAAGAGTCAGAGCAAAAATATCGGACACTCATAGAAGAAGCAAAAGATATCATTTATACCATTGACCTGAAAACAAATACCATCTCGAGCGCAAACAGCTTCTCCGAGGAAATCCTCGGTTTTCAGCGCGCCGGCGTCATCGGCCAAAATTACCTCACGATGATCCATCCCGATGACTGCGAGAGATTGGCAAAAGCCCTCTTCGACAGAGTCAGAGGGTACCGGGAGCCTAATTTCCCGTTCCGCATGCGCAAGGCCGACGGCAGCTTCCTCGATGTCGAACAGAACGGCGCGGTCATTTCTGACGACGACGGTAACCCGGTTGCGTATCTGGGTGTCGCTCGCGACGTTACCGACCGCAAACAAATGGAACAGGAATTGCGCCGCTCGGAAGAACGATACCGCCAGATTCTCAATTCATCACATGATATCATCGTCGTAATGGACGACCAGGAAAAACTCCTGTTTGCCAATGCCGCTTACTTCTCCTACACTGGTCTGCCTGACAAGCCGATGGAACATCTCGATCTCCTCTCCCTCGTTCATCCCCATGACGTCGAGAACGTAAAAAACTGGTTTGAGAAAGTCATTTCAGGCGAATCGATCCGAGGAACGCAATACCGCATCATCGATGGGGGCGGCGCCATAAGATGGGTCGAGAGCAACGCCGACTCGATCCATTGGCCAGGCGTCGCAAAGGCCGTCGTCAATGTTGCGCGCGATATCACCGATCGAAAGGCCGCCGAACAGGCCCTGCGTGAATCCGAAGAACGATACCGGATGCTGGTTGATAATTCGCTGACCGGTGTTTTTGTGCTCCAGGACGAGAGATTCCAGTTCGTGAATGAGCGGCTCTCCCTCATGTCGGGCTTTTCTCGTGCCGAAATCTTGGAAATGCCGTTTGCAGAATTGGTTCACCCGGAAGACCGCAAAGCTGTCCTGGAAATCGTGCGCGACCGCATATCCGGCATTTCCCCGCAGGGACAATCCCAATTCAGGTGCGTTATCAAGAACGGCGAAATTATGTGGGTCGAAACATATGGAACAAGAATCCATTACAATGGAAAACCCGCCTTGCTGGTTAATCTGCTTGATGTGACTGAACGCAAGAAGATGGAAAACGCCCTGAGGGAAAGCGAGCAGAAGTTCCGCTCTCTGGTCGAGATTACCAGCGATTGGGTTTGGGAGACCGATGTCAATGGAGTCTTCAGCTACTCCAGTCCAAAAGTGAAAGACCTTCTTGGATACGAACCTCACGAGGTAATCGGCCGTCCAACATTTGATTTTATCGTGCCGGAGGAAGTCGATGAGAACTGGCAATTCCTGCGCCAAAGAGCTATACGAAGGGAATCTTTTGCCGGAATTGAACAAACCAACAGACACAAGGACGGAAAACTTGTGGTCCTGGAATCCAGCGGAGTTCCTTTTTTCGATTCCAACGGACGAATCCTCGGATACCGGGGAATCGACCGCGATGTCACCGATCGCAAACGTGCCGATGAAGCGCTGCGGATTTCGGAAGAACGTTACCGCAGCATCTTCGAGGAGACCCCCGATATCTTCTACATCCTCGACCTCAAAACCTGGATGATTACCGATGCCAATAAGTACGCTCTCCAATTGCTTGGCTATGGCCCCGAGGCGATCGGGAAAACCAATGTGCTCAGTATCATTCATCCCGACGATTATTTGAAGGCAGCCACATGGATAACCGGCATGATGTCTTCCAATGGGAAAATGCCGGACCTCCCCCTTCGCATCCTGACGTCCACCGGCGAGCTCCGACATATCGAACAGAGAGGTGTTATCTTAAACGAGAACGGAATGCCCAAGTATCTTCTCGGCCTCGCGCACGACGTAAGCGAGCGTAAGCTGCAAGAGGAAATGATTCACAAGAGAAATGAAAAACTGGCGGCTTTGTATGAAGTCGCCAAGGCGGCAAATGCGAGCCCCGATCTGAACATCATGTTTAAACTGGTTGTCGACGTCGCTCTTCAAATAACCCGCTCGGAGGCGGCCTGTATCTACAAATACGATGACGAGCGCCAGACCCTCGTTTACCTGTCGCAAAAAGGTTTCCCCGCTCAGTTCATCGAGGGAACCAATCACCTCAAAATTGGCGAAGGGCTGCACGGACATGTCGCGCTCTCGCGAACTCCGCTCATCGTGCATAACTTGCCGATCCACTCTCTGCCGCAAAACCGGCCCCACATCAGCCAGATCGGCTTCGACAGCGCGTTGATCGTTCCGCTCCTCGCGCGAGATAAACTGTGGGGAACCTTCACCGTCGTCAGAAAACCGGGGAATCCGTACGACTCGGAAGACCTCGACCTGATGATGGCCATTGCGAACCAGCTTGTCGTCGCCATGGAAAACAAGAACCTCTATTCCCAGGTTCTCGAGCGAGAGGCCCACCTGCAGTCGATCCTGCAGACTTCGCTCGACGGAATCGCCGTCACTTCCGAAGATCAGAAGGTCGCCTATCGCAATTACGCGCTGTCGTCCATGTTCGGCTACGATGAATCTGATGACCTGAGCGATACCGACACCATCTCCTTCTTTGCCGCTGAAAGTCATCCCACCCTGCATTGGCTGCGCGAAAAGCTGAAACGAGGAGAGACCGTTGATCGCACGATCGAATTCAAGGGAAAACGCAAGGATGGGACTCTTTTCGATGCGGAAATGCGCCTCGGATGTTTCTTCGAGAAAGGAAAACGATTCGACGTGGGCGTGATTCGCGATGCAACTGAAAGAAAAAAAATGGAATTCCAGCTTCTGCAGTCCGGCAAACTGGCGGCCATCGGGGAGCTGGCTGCCGGCGTTGCTCACGAAATCAACAATCCCATTTCCGCAATCGATGTTCAAACCGGCCTCATGCGGGACATCCTTGCGGATGAAGCCGAAAGGCTCAATGATCGCTTTGTGACTCAATTCGAAAACTATCTGGATATTATCGAGGGGCAGGTCCGCAGGTGCCATCTGGTGACCGATAACCTGCTTTCATTCAGCAGATTTCCGGCCACTACAAACGAACTGTTCGATATCAACCACCTCTTGAAAGAGACGATTGATTTTGTCGTTCATCTGTCCGATAAACGACCCAAAATCGAGCTCTGTCTTGACGGTCGTCTCCCCCTTTTCCAAGGAGACCCAAATCGCCTCGAACAGGTGTTCGTGAACCTGTGGAACAATGCCGTCAGGGCGATAGACTGCAATGGGTCAATCACCGTATCAACCGGACTGGACGAAGCCGGACGCATCCGCATCGAGTTCAAAGACTCCGGCGTCGGCATCGCGCCGGAAATTCGTGATAGGATTTTCGATCCGTTCTTTACCACCCGGCCCGAAGGCGAAGGCACGGGACTCGGGCTGCCAATCAGTCATTATATTATCCGAGAGATGAAGGGAAGCATTGATTTCCAAAGCTCCTCCGGCAACGGAACCACCTTCACTATCACTTTTGACAGGACAAAACCGGATTGGGAAGGGAAATCTTCGTATGCCTCATGAACCGGTTAAACTGATAGTCGTCGATGATGAAGATGCCTTTCGCGCCGGCCTCTGCGAACGGCTTGAGCGAAAAGGATGCGAGACCTTCGGGGCGACATCAGGGGACGAAGCCCTTGCAATCGCTTCACAACAACTGCTCGACGTTGCCCTCGTCGACGTCAGGATGCCCGGAATGGACGGAATCGAGTTGCTTTCCAAACTGAGAGAGCTCCACCCATATATTGAGGTCATCATTCTGACCGGGGTCGCCACGGTTGCAACTGCCATCGAGGCAATGAAATTGGGAGCTTATGACTATCTGAGCAAACCCTGTAACTTCGAAGAGCTGAGAGTGCTCATTGGAAAAGCATACGAGAAGAAACGCCTCCGTACCCGTAATCTGCTGCTGGAAAGGGAACTCAAGCGGCTCTCCTGTACCGGCGAATTCATCGGCACCGGCCCGAAAGCGATGGAAATCCGGGAGTTTATTTCCCGCGCAGCGCGTGCAGATTGCCCCGTTCTCCTCGAAGGCGAAAGCGGCGTCGGCAAAGAATTGATCGCCCGCGAAATCTACAGGCAAAGCGCGCGGGCTTCCGGATCTTTTGTCGTTCTCGATTGCGGCTCTTTCCCGGAGACTCTCCTTGCAAACGAGCTCTTCGGCCACGAGCGCGGCGCCTTCACCACCGCCATCGACAGCCGACAGGGTTTGCTCGAAATGGCCAACGGCGGGATTCTTTTAATCGACGAAATCGGCGAGATGACTCCGGCAAATCAGGTCGCACTCCTGCGCGTGGTCGAAACCAATAAATTCCGACGCCTCGGAAGCCCCAAGGAGATGCAGGTGGATGTCCGCATCTTGGCTTCAACCAATAGAAATCTGCGAGAAGAAATATGCCGCGGCAGGTTTCGACAGGATCTTTTCTATCGGCTCGACGTCCTTCATCTCATCGTGCCTCCACTGAGAGAAAGAAAAGAAGACATCCCGCTTCTCGTCGACTATTTTCTTGCCTGCATGAACTCTGCAAAAGGCACCGAAAAAACCGTCACGCCTCACCAAAAAGAACTTCTCAAAAATCATCCTTGGCCGGGAAATGTCCGCGAACTGGCAAATCTGATAGAAAGAAATTTCTTCCTCGCACCTGGCGACCAACTTGAACCAGCCGGCTTCCTCGAGAACTCTCATGCCGCCGCCTCGGCAAATGATGTACCTTCGGCCGAAAACCTGAAACTCGCCGACATCGAGCGCGATCACATTATTCGAATGCTCTCGTTAAAGAAGGGAAATAAGAAAGAAACCGCCAAATCTCTAGGCATAAGCCGTGCGCGACTGTACAGTTTGTTAAAAAGATACGAAATATTATCTTCTCCTCCTGAAACATGACCTGACTGTCCTCCCTGTGTCTTAAATCCAGACACGTCTCCCTTGCCTTTTGCCAGAAGCTGGTACAGAGTAAAATCATACTTTTTCAGTCCAAAAACCCGCGGCTCCCTCAAGAGCGTGTCTTGATTTCAGACATTAAATACCTGAATCAATTACCATTGAATAGGCATAACTACTATAGCGGCAGAAATTTGCAATCAAAGAACAACAGCGGCACCTTCCTTGCTCTGCTTCCGCAGGCAAAGGAAAATGCATATTCCTATGAATAAAGCGCTGGTCTGCCAAATAGATGCGGATGTCTCAGCACATCTGAAACAGGAAATGAAACGCTACGGCTGGTCCATAGATGCCTGTGACGGAATGCTCGAAATGCTTCGCCTTCTCGAGACCAATGACTACGACCTCGTCGTCCTCAATGCTACAGCGCGAAACGTGGAAATCCATACCAGGCTCGGGGCGATAAAAGCTCTGGACAAAAACCCCCGAATTATCCTGAATCTTGCGGAATCGGAAAATTATATGCCTTCTTCTCTCATAATTGAATTTCCGGTGATCAAGGGCACTTTAACCACTGCAAAACTGTTGGATGCGGTGCACGAGATCCCCGGATGAAAACGGTTTCATTAATCCATCAGACACAAAAAGGAGGTTTTTGAATGGGTTCAGGGTCCGCAAAAAGGAAGCCGTCGGAAAATCTGCCGCACCCGCGGCAGAATTCGTCACAGGGCGGGTACTCCTTCATTCGAAGGGGGAGCGGCCTGATTCAAGACTTCATGAATGGCAATCTCAGGACCGAGACGCTGACGCACGGAACGAATGCCAAGGAGATAAAGGCGACAGTCATCACTGCCGAGCCCGGCGCCAGTTCCGACCACACCGAAATCTATCTCGGAGAAAAATGGTTTTATGTCCTGAAGGGACAACTGGAGATGCTGGTCAACGACGCCCTCTACCTCTTGCGTGAGGGCGACAGCATCTATCTCGAGCCGGCGGCGGTGCATACCTGGCGCAACGCCACCAAGGATAAGATGAAGGCTCTCGTTTTCTCGTCTCCCTGCTCGTTGAAAGCCGACGCCGAATCGGACTAACCTCCGTTCGCGCACAGAAACCCCTTATCTACAAAGGAGAAGGAGGCTAAAGAAGCCTCACTTCTCCTTTCTCGCTCCAACTCGCCTTGTGCAGCATCTCACACAACGAAAATTTTGTTGCGGCGCTCCTGTCTTATGGTATACTCTTGCAATGAAAACGCATCCTGAATTGCATTTCGGAAGCCACCTTCTGGAATCGCTCGATTACGAGCCCCGCCACACAGTGGTCGCTACCATGGAGCTGCCGTGGCAATTGGCTTCCCCGCGACTGCCTGCCTCTCCGGACCATGTCGTTTTCGTGGAAAGAATGGAACGCGAATACCTCGACCGCGTCGAATCGAGCTTGCCTTCTTTTTCCTGCATCGTCGGGATCGGCGGGGGTTCGTGCATGGACTTCGCCAAATATCTGTCCTGGAAGCGTTCCTCCAAGCTCATTCTCATTCCCTCGATTGTTTCAGTCGACGCCTGCGTCACCCACCTGGTGGCCGTGCGTGAGGGAAGAAGGGTTCGCAACGTCGGCAACGCGCACGCCGCCGCAATCCTCATCGATTTCACCTTGATCTCCGCCGCGCCCAAACGCCTCAATCGCGCCGGATCAGCCGATATCCTCTCCGTCCATACCGCCTCATTTGACTGGAAAATCGGATATGAACGGGACGCAGAATTATATTCCCCTTCGCTTGCGCGTCGCGGTACGGAGATCATCGCGAAACTCGAATCAAGCGCGGGCGATATTTGCGAGGTGAACAAGACCGGCATCCGAAAACTGGTCGAGCTTTTCGAAGAAGAAAACGACCTGTGCCTCGAGCTCGGAAATTTTCGGCCGGAAGAGGGATCGGAACATTTCTTCGCGTACGCCGCCGAACATGTGACCGGAAAGCATTTTGTTCACGGCGAGCTTGTCTCCCTTGGTATGATCCTCATGGCAAGGCTCCAGAACAACAAAGCCGACTGGCTCAAGGGACTCGTTGACCGGCTCGGCGTGCTCTATCGACCGTCTGACATCGGGCTCGAAGCGCGGGAGCTTCCAGAAATACTCGCCGCACTCCCGGCGTATTGCCGCGACGAAGGCCTCCCGCGAACCATTATCACCGAGCGGGAATTCTCGCCCGCGATCATCGACAGCCTTATTTCCGATCTATGAAAAAACGCGCTAATCGTCCTGCAGAAAAATTTTCGCTCAAGTGCCCGGCGTGTTCCGCTCAGTATTCTCCTGGCACATTTACGTGCGACCGCTGTCATGCTCCCACGGTCGTCTCGATCAATCTCGAGCGTCTGCCGGCGCCACAATTCTTGCAGCCCGAATTGCCGGCCCCGTTTTCTCAGTCTCTCTGGAAATATTTCGAGCTGCTTCCGCTCAACGACCCTCAATGGATCGTCTCTCAGGGAGAGGGGCTGACCCCTTTGATTAATTCTTCAAGGCTGGCCAAAACGATTGGAATCCGCATATTGCTGCTGAAAAACGAGACCGTTAATCCGACCGGTTCATTCAAGGATCGACAGATTACCCTCAGCGTCTCTAAGATGCATGAGGCAGGCGCCCGCACCGTTGCTGTCGTCTCTTCCGGAAATGTGGCGGCCTCAGCCGCTTCATATTCCGCGATCGCGGGGATCCGGTGCTTCGTGTTCGCACCCTCGAATGCGCCCGATGAAAAACTCGTGCAGGCCCGCATGTACGGCGCTGTCTTCCATAAGGTGAATACGCTTTCCTCAAGCCGTATTTTTAAGCTGGTGCTGAAATGTTCAGAGAGAAAGGGTTGGCGCCTGCTGTCCACCACCGGCCTCTATAACCCGTATCAGGTGGAGGGCGCCAAAACCATAGCGTATGAATTGGTCGAGCAAGCGGAATTGCCCGACTGGATCATCGCGCCGGTTGGAGGAGGCGGTCTGCTGGGCGCCCTGTGGCGCGGATTTTCCGAATTAAAGGAACTCGGGCTGTGCCGGCGCGTCCCACGCCTCGTGGGGGTCCAATCCTCAGCCTGTACCCCTCTGGTCAATGCCTTGAGCCGAAACCTTTCTCCGGCCGAAACCATCGCATCTCCCGTCGAAGTGAAACCCACCATCGCGGGCGCAATCGCCGATGACGTCCTGTTCGACGCGTATACCGCCATTCCCGCAGTCAGACTCTCAGGCGGGATCGCCCTTTCGGTCACCGACGAACAAATGCTGCAGGCCGAAAAGCTGCTTGCTCAAGAGGCCGGCGTCTTTGCCGAACCTGCAAGTGCGGCCACTGTGGCCGCATTGAAGCAGTTAAGGGATTCCGGCACAGTTGATCAAGCCGACTCCGTTTGCTGTATCGTTACCGGCTCCGGTTTCAAGGATATGGCTTCAGCCAAAAAAATGGTGAGCGCTCCGCCGGTAATCGAGGCGGCAGAAGACGCGTTTCTGGAATTGGAATAGCGAGGTGAAATGATGAAGCAGATTATTCCGACTACCAAAGCTCCGGCCCCCGTCGGGCCATACTCTCCCGTTGTTGGATTCGGCGACCTCATCTTCGTCTCCGGACAGGGACCGCTCAACCCGAAGAAGCGAGAGATTGTTAACGGCTCCCTCCGGGAACAAGCCCGCCAAACGCTCGAAAACATCAAGAATATCCTCGAGGACGTCGGTTCCTCAATGGATCACGTGCTCAAAGTCACTGCCTACCTCAGCGACATGGATAACTTCGGCGAGTTCAATGAGGTGTATAAGGATTTCTTTCCCCTGAATCCGCCCGCGCGCACCTGCATCCAAGCCGGCCGGCTCCCGTTCGACATCAAAGTCGAAATCGATGTCATCGCCTGCAAAAACTCATGAAGCAACGAAAGGAGGCTTCCCCATGCGTTATCTCGTGGTTGAGCCGCACCCGGACGATCTGGCCTTCTTCTGCGCCGGAACAGTAGCAAAACTGCTCTCGGAGGGCCACGACGTCTCCACGCTGGTTGTCACCGACGGCGAGCAGGGAACCCTCAACCGCACGGCATACGATACCGACAAGAAACTGGCGAAGGTGATGCGGGAAGAGCAGCTAGCCGCATGCAACGTGATCGGCGTGAAAAAAGTGACCTTCCTCGGCCTCAAGAACCATTTCCTTGAGCCGACCCATCAACTGCGCGAGATGATCCTCCGCCACGTGCGAGAGGTCCAGCCGGCGGCCGTCATCACACTCGATCCCTGGAATTTCGATGAGAATCCCGACCACCGCGCCGTCGGGCAGGCCGTCATCGAGGCATGCAGCTTCGCTCATTTTCACCTGTTTCATCCCGAACATCTCAAGCAGGGACTTTCCACCGCAATGGTCGCAAAAATCATTTTTGCGAAAACGCCGAGTCCAAACGCATATGTCGACATCTCCGGATTCATCGACAAGAAAATCGAGGCGATCCTCTGTTATCACAGCCAGCTCGAACTAATGCGGATGGAAGGGGCCGAACGGCTGAAGGTGCTCGGGAAATCAAGCCCGATTTTCGACAACCCGCTTGATGAAGTTATCCCCGCTTCTATTCGTGCCGTCGCCGAACAGGAAGGGGAAAAAGGAAACGTGCCGCTCGCAGAGGCTTTTCACGTGCGCGGGCTCGGCATCCTCGAAAACATAAAGGACCTCGTCGGAGGTCTATCGGTTTAATTTGCTGGAGAGCCAGTATGACTACAGCACCATTTCGAGTGGGAGCCGCCAAATCCAAAATCACGCCGCCCCCGGGCCTAGGGCCTGTCTACCGCGCCGGCTATAAAATGGGCGAGGCCGAACAATTGCGCGAGGTGGTCGACGATCTCTTCGTCAGATGCCTCACTATCGAAAAAGAAGATGCGCGTATCGTTTTCCTTTCGCTTGATCTCATCGGCCTCCTGAGGGATTTCACGTTCGACCTTGCCTCCTCGCTCGCATCGCGCTTCATCACGCCCGCACAATTGCTCGTCGCGACAACTCACACCCACTCCGGCCCCGATACCATGGGCCTGTGGGGGCCGTCCATCGAGCAGTCGGGATTCAATCAGGAGTACGACAGATTCCTTCTGGAAACCTCAGCCGCGGCGGTCATAACCGCCCTTGATTCGGCAAGACCGGCTCATGCCTCGTTCGCGTTCGAGGAAGTTAATCTCGGCGTCGCAAATCACCGCGTCCCCTGCGACCTGAATCTCGATCTCTGGCGACTGACGTTCAAAGATGGAAACGACGTCATTGGATCGCTTTTCAGCTATCCGGCTCAACCCGAGCTCACCCCGCGGCATGACGACAGGATATCAGCCGGCTATCCTGGAGAAGCCTGCACGATCCTCGACCGCGAATCGGGTGGAATCTCGCTGTTTCTCCTCGGCGTCTGCGGCGGCATGGAGCCCTACGGATGCGAAAAAGGATTCGAGGAGGCGCATCAGTACGGCCGAAAACTTGCCGAAGAAGTAATAAAACTCTCCGCTCGCGAACATCCGCTGAGCGGCAGCCGGCTGTCGGTCCTCACACACGAAATCCAGTTCCCAATCGAAAATCCGGGATTTCAGATGATGATGGAGGCCGGCATCATCCACACAAGCCAGCGCCCGCCGACCGGCGTTACCTCGATCTCGAAAGTAAATGTGGGCGATATTACTATTCTCACCATCCCCGGTGAGCCCTTCCCCGGAATTGTGGCGGGTATCGGACAAAGGGGAAGGACCCTGTTTGTCAGCCAACTGAACGATTCGCTCGGCTACTTCCTACCCTCCGATCAGTTCAGTCCCGAACCCGTCGGCTGGGAGGAAGGCAAACATTTCATCGGCCATGAGCTTGAATCATTAGGACCGCAGGCCGGCCCAATCCTCCGGCAGGAACTCATCCGCCTCGCTTCCGCTTAACTCCGCCGCACCATTCCAGCCTTTCTCTTTTCGTAGCGCAGGCATCCTGCTTGCAATCTTCTCTCATCCACCAAGCGGAGCGCCTAAGCTGAGTGGTCCGTAGTCACGCCTTTGGCGTGATCCCGCGCCTCGCGGGATAGGAGCGACCGGAGGGCGGCCGCATGCCATCTATCTCAAGCACCCTTCTTCCAACTTGAAACCGGAAACTCGAAACCTGAAACCTTATCCTGAATCGAATCTTGAACTTGGCGCTACACACGGCGGGATGTATCAGTGGAGTTGCTGCGAGATATGCAAACGGAACCGTCAATCTTCCGCAAACGAGAGCGAAAGCGGGACCGCTATTCTCTTGTAACCGGGGTTGTCCGTGAAAATTTTGATTGCGTCTCCATACCTTCCATTCCGGGTCTCAGTGATTTTCACGGTTATCGCGTGCTCGAAATCTTCCTTTTCCGAGTCCTTTTCAACCTTAATCCATTTGAATGACGCAGACGCATCCAATACTTTGAACGGCCCCTTGCTGGTGAGGACCACTGTCCCTACCGTTCCTGCCCTCGCATCTTTCAACGACAGAGTCTTCGGTTGCGCTTCAATCGCTTGATATGTCGGCGGCTTGATGTCAACAACGACTTCGACGGTGGAAGGACTGTTATCGGCCGCGGGATCAGCAATCGTTAGCTTGACGTTATGGCGGCCCTCGGACAGCGTATAAGGAAGAAGAGAGACTGTAATGGGAGCCGCCTCTTTCTCCTGAATCCCTCCCGCAAACGGGCTTAGTTGCAGCCACTCGACATTGGACGAAACAAAATATGAAAGAGGTCTGTCGCCGGAATTGCCAAGCTCAAACTCCACGTCGGCAGTCACCCCTTGCTCGCACGAAAGTAACAATTGCGAAGGGTTGATTTCGATATGGGCCGGTTTCTGAGAAGGTTCGGGCAAAGAGGCGCTCAAGAGGCCCTCGGCTGCATCATTGACAAATATCCTTGAACCGGAAACGGCGACGGCGCCCCCATACGAGTTCCTGCTTGATTTTACCAGCTTCGCGATCGCCGGACTTCCCTCAACGGCAATATCCAGTATCTCCAACACCGCTGATTCTGCGCACACCGGGGCGTAAAGACGCGAATCCGCTATGGCCATGGCGCCAATTGGTCCGGCCAGCAACCGTTTTCCGACGGGTATCGGCTCGGAAACATCACTCGCATCTATGACGGTAATAAATCCGGATTTATCGGCCAGATACGCGCGGCGACCTTCGGCCGCAACACGAGTAGCCATCGCCCATCCATAGATGAATGAGCCGGCAAGTTTCGGCTTTCTCTTGTTGGAGACATCGACTATCTGAAGGCCTGCCCCGTCGGCAATGTACGCGTACTTCCCCGCAACCGCGACGTCGCGTGCTGAATACGGTGTGTCAACGGACCCGACGAGCTTCATGCCGCCGCGAATGCCGAGGCGAAATATCCTTAATCCTACCCCATTTACCACATACGCATACGATCCTGAAATCTCTATCGCGTACGTACCTTCGATGCCTTCTACTGCATGCATAACCACTGGCTGGCCCGGCCTGGATATGTCAATCACGTAAAGCTGGTCCGCCGCCGCCACCACGCGATTTTTCCATATCACGATATCCTTCGCCTCGCCCGGCAACTCGATGGTAACGGGCACAGCCGGCAGGCTGGACGTCGATAAATCCAGCACCTGCAGGATTTTCCCATTTGTCCCGCTCTGTGTCGTGCAAACAATGTTGTCGGAGACCGCTACCGGAGAGTACGTGGAAGAGGTCGGGAGATAACGCACCATTGGCGATGCAGAGGAGCGCGGATCAGGAGCCGCGAAAACCGGGCTCGCCGGAAGCCGCGCTGTGGCTGATTCGGCCAATAGTTGAATGTTGCCTTTCTTTTCGTCTTTGGTCCACTCCTCAATTGCCGCCACCAGAAAAAATGGCCCGCCAAGAGCAACATCGGATGCGTGACCTTGTACCTCAATCAGATCGATTATGTACGGCGAGAAGGGATCCGATATGTCTACAACCAGAACCCCGCGGCATGACAGAAGGGCATATTTCCCTTTCAGCACTACTTCTCCGGCAACAAAGGGACAATCAACATATCCAGCCGATTTCGGCGACATCGGGTCGGAGATGTCGACTATCTCAAAACCTCCCTGTTTGAAACCCCCGCTTGCGATATATGCGTATCCTCCTGAAAGTTCCATGTTATTCCCGACTCGCCTGGTTTTTATCGAGCTGACTCCCCTTGGCGAAGACGGGTCGCTTACGTCAACCACGGCAAACTCGCTGCTTTTCGGAGCCTGCGTGGGATTTCCGCATGTAACATAGGCGTAGGGTAATTCGACGGCAACGCCGAAGACCCATTTGCCATTGGCGACCTTGAAGCAGCCCGCAGGCTTTGGAACGAGGGGAGATGATACATCAATGATATGCAACTCGCCGCTGTTATTCCCCGCATAGACGCAGGAGCCGGCTACAGCAATTTCCATGAGCATGCCTGAATCGGCGACTGAAGCGACTATCGAGGCGGCGGCCGGATCGGACACGTCAACCACCTGCAGTCCGCATTCGGCGTCGGCGACATAAGCAATATCACCGGCCACAGCCACCGCTGTTGCGCTTCCGGGCGTATCTACCGCAGTGACAATTTTGGGCATGGCCGGATCCCTAATGTCCGCTATCAATAATCCTTTTTCGCCCGACGCCAAATAAGCATATGAACCCGAAATCTCGGCATCGAGAGCAACGGCGGGGATCGTAACCGATCCGACAACTTCCATGCCTTGCAGTTCGGCGGCACATGCGCGATTCGTAAAAACCAGGGTGTTCAACAGAAACGCGCTCATCAGAATCAGAAAACGGTTTCTTGACATGTCTTTTCCACTGTCTCCCGCCGCCAACTGCCGCCACGCACCTGTCGGACACCAATAAGAGACAAGGGGAGAGCAATTATTGCGCCAATTACAGCCACAAATAAAAAGTTTTTGTTCCGTGCAAATCGGTACAAATCTTGCTCCCCTTACACCGGAAGGAAGAAAAAGGGAAGGCATACCATGAATCGGTTTCTGTTCTCTTTATATCTTTGCGCCGCCGTTCTTTTTTTAGCCGACAAACCTTCTGATAGCGGCAACCTTCAATTGCCGCAAACCTGCCCGATTGCGACGGGACTTGCCGCCAACATGCAGATTCCCGGTCACCCCTTCGACATTAAGACTCATTTTCGACAGTTTGAAAAATTAAGCTATTTTGTATCAAGAACTTACAGAGACAGAAAAAGCTCTAGGCACTACATTTTCTCTGGCTCTCT